>JAYTVY010000269.1:0-3449 GCA_043743755.1 Bryobacterales bacterium
GTTAACGGCTCCATCGAATTGATCAACAATCTAACCGGCGTTAAGGCGAGCACTAAGACCGACGCTCAAGGCGTTTACCGTTTTAATAATGTGCTGGTAGGAACCTATTCGCTGACAGCATCGTCGCCCGGGTTTGGCAACACCACGGTTAAGAACATCTCAGTGGACACGAATGTCACGGCCACGGTCAACGTCACGATGCAGATCGGGGCCACTAGCAGCTCGGTCACCGTGGTGGAATCCGCGCCGCCGATCGATACCACCACGGCGCACGTGTCCACCACGTTCACCACCCAGCAAGCGGAGCGGCTGCCAATCACTGGCTTGGGCGTCCTGGGGGTGATCAATCTCAGCTTGCTGGGCGCGGGCGTTTCCTCCAGCGGCGGCGCCGGCTATGGCACGGGGCCATCCGTCGGCGGACAGCGGCCCACGGATAACAACTTCATGATTGAGGGCGCGGATAATAACAACCGCTCGGTTACGGGGCCCGTGCTGGTGATCCCGAACGAAGCGGTTTCGGAGTTCTCGCTCCAGCAGAATCAATTCTCGCCTGAATTCGGCCACAGCACCGGCGGCCAGTTCAACACCATCATCAAGTCCGGCACCAATCAGCTGCATGGGACGCTTTACGAATATTTCCAGAACCGGAACTTGAACGCTGTCGATCAATCATTCGGGCGGCAGGGGATCACGCACAATCCGCGCAACGACGACAATCGTTTTGGCGCTTCCGCCGGCGGTCCCATCATCAAGAACAAGTGGTTCTACTATGGCGACTGGGAATACCATCCCATCGGCCTGGCATCCAGCAGTTCGTCAGCGATCTTCGTGCCGACGGCCGGCGGCGTGCAGACGCTGAATGGACTCGCCGGGATCAACAAAACCAATCTGCAGGTATTCGAGAAGTACGTTCCCACGGCCGCGGCGCAGTCCGGAAGCCAGACCGCCACCGTAAATGGAACCCCGATCCCGCTGGGTATCCTCTCCATCGTTGGTCCGAGCTTTACGAATTATCAGAATTATCTGGTAAGCAGCGACTTCAACCTGTCTGAACGCGATCAGATCCGCGCCCGCTATGTCAACAACCGGCTGGATACGATCGATACCACCGCGAATCTTCCGTTCTTCTTCAGCCCGGTGAATATCCGCCGGCATTTCGCCACGCTGAGCGAATTCCATACGTTCTCGCCGTCCATCACCAACGAACTGCGCGGAGCCTACCTGCGCAACGTTGACGGCCGGCCTATCCAGCCGGTCTCGTATCCCGGCCTGGATGCTTTTCCCAACCTGCAATTCAACGATCTAGGCTTGAACATTGGGCCGAACAGCAACTATCCGCAGTCGGCTCGCTCCAACACGTTCGAACTGATCGACAACCTGACCTGGACCAAGGGCCGCCACACGCTGAAGTTCGGATATGACGGACGCAAACTGAATATCAGCAGCTTCTTCGTCCAGCGGCAGCGCGGGGATTATCAATACAGCACCCTCGACCGCTTCCTGCGCGACATCACTCCCGAGTTCGCCGAGCGCAGCGTCGGGGGCTCGCCGTTTGTCGGAAACCTTGTCTCGCATTATGCCTATGCCAACGACGATTTTCGGCTTCGTCCCAACCTGACATTGAACCTGGGGATCCGCTACGAATTCGTGGACGTGCCCACCGGCGCCAAGGATCAGTCGCTGAATAACCTCGCGAGCGTTCCGGGGTTGATCGTGTTCAATTCTCCTAAACCGACGCACAATGACTGGGCGCCGCGCGTCGGTATCGCCTGGTCGCCCGGCACTTCCGGAAAGACATCTATCCGCGCCGGCTTCGGAATGGCCTACGATCAGATCTATCAAAACCTGGGAACCAATTCACTGCCTCCCGAATTCTTTACCACCCTGGACGCTCATATCACGCAGCCGTCGGCTCCGAACTTTCTGGCCAACGGCGGCATTTCCGGCGCCGCGCAACCCATTACCAGTCCCGCGATTGCGCGCAAGCTGACGTCGTCCTTCATTCCGGATCAGATCCGGCCCTATTCACTTCAGTGGAATCTGAGCTACCAGCGCGTACTTTGGAATGACTTCACCCTGGAGGCCCGTTATCTTGGAAGCAAGGGCGTGCATCTGCCGTATCAGGTGCAATTGAACCGTCCCGCGGCGGCATTCGCCGGCCACAGCCTGCCGACATTCGTGCAGGCGCCGACGCAGGCCCAGATCGATGCGCTCCCGCTGACGCTGGGAGACCTGCGAAGCTCCGCGCCGGCCAATCCGTACACGGCGGCGGGCTTCACCTCCACCATTACAACGTTCAAGCCGCAAGGCAACTCGAACTACCATGGGTTGGCCCTGCAACAGACCAAACGCTTCTCGCACGGCCTCCAGCTCTTGGGCGCTTACACCTGGAGCCACGCCATTGATGACAGCACGGACGCATTGTTCAGCTCGGTTACAACGCCCCGGCGCCCGCTGGACTTCAATAATCTGTCGCCAGAGAAGGCCGATTCGGCTTTGGACCACCGCCAGCGCTTCACCATGAGCTGGGTATACGACACGCCCTGGATGAAGGGCAGCCATAACTGGCTGGCGAAGAACATCGTGGGCAACTGGCTGCTGACCGGCACCTACATCGCCGAAACGGGCACATGGGCCACTCCGCGCAGCGGCATCGATTCGAACCTGAACGGAGACAACGCGGGCGATCGCACGGTGATCAATCCGGCGGGCCTGGCAAATGTGGGAAGCGCCGTGACGCCATTGTGCCGCACCGGTGTCAACTGCGCCATAGCAAACAACGCGGTGGCTTACGTCGCGGTGAACCCCAACGCCCGGTACATACTGGCCGGCGCCGGCGTGCTTCCCAATGCCGGACGCAACACGCTGCGTCTGCCCGCGGATAACAACTTCGATCTCAGCCTGGGAAAGAAGTTCAACGTCACCGAAAACAAGTTCTTCGAATTCCGCGCCGAGGCTTACAACGCTTTCAACCATCCGCAGTACGTTCCGGGCTTCCCGAATGTGGCCAACCTCCGGTCGCGTACCACGGGAGGCGCGGTCAGCTTCCTGCTGGCGGATAACGCAACCTTCGACCGGCCTGACTTGGCCTATCAGAGCAATTCGCGATTTATGCAGTTGGTGGCGAGGTTCGTGTTTTAGATCGGTGGGACCTCGGGGGGCGGATGTGCTTCCATAGAGGGGATGCATGTAGAACGGAAGCGCCTGGAGGAAGCCTCTGCCCGAACGACGCACTGGCGACGGTGGGGACCATACCTGAGCGAGCGATCCTGGGGGAACCCGCGCGAGGATTACAGCGCGGGGGGAAACTCCTGGGATTACTTCCCGCATGATCATGCCCGCTCGCGCGCCTATCGCTGGACCGAAGACGGGCTTGGCGGCATCTGCGACAACCATCAAAGGCTGTGTTTCTCCGTGGCTCTGTGGAACGGGCGCGATCCAATCCTGAA
>JAYTVY010000270.1:0-4244 GCA_043743755.1 Bryobacterales bacterium
AAGGGACCTCAAGCTTCCCGGCACCCCGCGCGCAAAAGTGCTGGCCACGGTGGTCAGCCTGCTGGAGAACACCTGCATTCGGGTGGGGAACGAGGAATACGCCAAAGCCAACGACTCTTACGGTCTCACCACCATGAAAGACAACCACGTCGAGATCAGCGGCCGCAAGCTGCGCTTCCGGTTTCGGGGCAAGAGCGGGATCCGGCACAAGATTGAGTTGAATGACCCCAAGCTCGCCCGGATCGTGCGCGAATGCCAGTGCATTCCCGGCGAGGAGTTGTTTCAGTACATCGATGAAGCCGGACACCGGCGCCGCGTACGCTCGGAAGACGTCAACGATTACCTGCGCGAGATCACGCGCGAGAGTTTCACGGCCAAGGATTTCAGGACCTGGGTAGGAAGCTGCCAGATGGCGCTCGAATTGGAGCGCCTCGGCATGGCGGAGAGCGAAGTGGAGGCCAAAAACGGGATCGTGAAAGCTATCAAGGAAGTGGCGCAGCGGCTAGGCAATCGCCCTGCGACGTGCCGGAAATACTATGTGCATCCGGTATTGATGGATACCTATACAGACGGCACTTTGCTGGACGCTTTGCAGAAGACGGCGGGCGCATCCCGGCGCGCGCTGCGGCGTGAGGAGCTATGCCTGATTTCGTTACTGGGCGCTCCGAGGCTGGCGAAAGCCGCGTGATCGTCGGCGGCGGCTCAGGCTACCAGTACGAGCGCCGTGATGTTATCCGGCCCGCCGGCGCTGCGTGCGGCTTCCACTAACTTCTTACACTTTGATTCCGCCGTGCCATTGGCCGCCAGCGCCGCGGCGATCTGCTCTTCCGCGATCACTCCATGCAGCCCGTCGCTGCACAAGAGCACTTGCGTACCCGGCTGCGGCTTCAGTTGATAAGAATGCACGCGCAGATCGGCGCTGACGCCGATCGCCATGGTCAGCACGTGCCGCATCGGATGCGTTTGCAGGGCCACTTCGGTGATCCCCAGCTTGCGGCCCACTTCATTCACCCAGGTCTGGTCCTCGGTGAGCGCCAGCAGTTGCCCGGCCTCGTGCACGTAAGCGCGGCTGTCGCCTACGCTGGCAATCAGCAGATTCTCGCCGGCTTCGAGCGCCGCCACCAGCGTGGTACCCATGCCGTCGAGCGAGGCATCGGCCGACGCGGCCCGCAGCACCTGGCGGTTGGCCTCTTCGAACGCTTTGGTCAGCGCTTCCGCGCTGGGCGCGGCGGCCTCGCGGATGGAACGCTCCACGGTGTCGGCCGCCAGTTGCGAGGCATGCTCGCCCGCCTGAGCCCCGCCCATGCCGTCGGCCACCAGATAAAGCCCCAGGTCACGGGCCAACAGCAGGTAGTCCTCATTGTTCTTGCGCACGCAGCCCTGGTCAGAAACGCCGAAGGATTCCCGCATCAGTTTTCGATTATACCCTCAACGATTTTCCGGCTCCACCAGGGCTTTCAATTGCAACCAGGCGCTCTCATCATAATTGGTTTTCAGCCGCTCCAGCCCTTCGGTCCGCGATTCGGTGAGACGCAGCCCGCTCTGCTTCTGGCAGCGCTTCAGCATCTGCGCGGCGTCGGCGTCGCTGGGATTGCGATCCAGCACGGCCTGGAAGCGCTCCGCCGCGGGAGCGAACTGGCCCTGCTTCCACAATGCGTAACCCACATTGAACTGGTACATGGCATCGCTCGCGTCGCCTTCCAGCGCTTTGCGGAAGCTGGCCAGCGCGCCGGGAAGATCGCGGCGGGATTGGGCCGCGCCGATATTGTTATAGACCTCGCTCAACGGCACGCTGCGCGAAACCAGCTCGAAGGAAGCTTCCGCGCCGGCGAAATCCCCGCCGTAATAGCGGCACAGACCCAGCAGAAAATTCGACTCGCGATAGTGCGCATCGCTGGACGGGACCTTCTGCAGCCACTCCGCCGCTACCTTGTACTCTTTTTTCTGCCAGTGCAGACGGCCCAGCTGGAAGTTGGGCTGCGAAAAGCGCGGATCCAGCCGCGCCGCCTGAGTGAAGAAGCGATGTTTGTCTTCGGCCTTGGATGCCAGCAGGCCGCGAATGTAATTCTCAATGGCGTCCACTCGAATGGGCGCGTGCTGTGCGCTGAACTCGGCTTCCCGAGGCGCGCCGCTGGGCTTGAGCGAGCGCAGCGCTTGCCACGCCAGATGACTCTGCAGCGCCGCCAGATCCTCCAGAGCGCCCACCTCGCGAAATTCCCGGCCTTCTTTGAACTTCTTCAAATCGAGGACCCTGGCGGTGATTTGGAGGGACCCGCGCGATTTGCCGGTGGTGCCTTCCGGCAGCGGCTTGAGATCAAATTCGCCGTAAACCACCTGTTCGGCATCCAAAGACTCGCCGAGCTTCATCACCGTGGCCTTGGTGAGTAAGGCATACGGCCGGATGGAGAGCCGGTGAAACACATCCACGCGATCTTCGCGAGCGATGGCCACCATGCCTTCCGAGGCCAGCGTTTCGCGCACCGTCTCGGAGATGCTCTCGCCGATCCAATCCAAGCCCGCGTTATGCGAGGAGTTGAAGAAGGGCAGCACCAGGTATGTGTCCGCCCGGGCCATCCCGGCCAACAGGCACACCCCGAGTGTCGCACCAGAAAACCACCGCATGACTCCAGTTTAGCGCGCACCGCGTGGGGCCATAATAGAGCCATGCTCCTTAAGACGCCCGGTCATCCCGGCCGGACCCGCCTGTTGCTGCTGGCGTTCTTCGCTATTCTGATTTCCATTCCGATCCTTTCTCAAGGTCCCACCGCCGATCGCGCGGCGCAGTTCCGCCGTATGTCCGACGATGCGGAGAAGAAGGGCCTGGCGGATCCGTTCAAGGGCATTACCACCGACGGCCGCGTAGTCCCGGGGGTGTTCACGATTCGCGCCAGCGGCGTCTCCACCGAGCCTGTCCGCAAAGCCGCCGACGCTCTGCTGGCCGCGCTGACCAGGGAACAGCGCGACAAAACAATGTTCCCGATAGACGATGTGGAATGGCGCAAGTGGATGAACCAGAATTTTTACGTTCGCCAGGGCGTCAGCTTTCTGGAAATGACCGACGCTCAACGAGAAGCCGCCATCGGCCTGCTGCGCGCCTCGCTCAGCGCCAAGGGCTTGAAGCAGACGCGCGACATCATGCGGCTCAATCACACCTTGGGCGAACTCAACAATAACGACTTTGAACGCTACGGCGAATGGCGCTATTACATCACCATGATGGGCAAGCCGTCGGCCAAGGAACCGTGGGGCTGGCAGTTGGACGGGCATCACGCCATCGTCAATTACTTCGTTCTGGGCGATCAGGTAGTGATGACGCCCTTCTTCGCCGGGTCGGAGCCCGTGATCGCTTCCTCCGGCAAGTACAAGGGCACGGTGGTGCTGCAGGACGAGCAGAACAACGGGCTAAAGATGATCCATGCGCTCACCGAAGGCCAGCGCAAGAAGGCGATTCTGGAGTTCTCGAAAACGGGCAACAACAACCTGACGGAAGCGTTCAAGGACAACGTGGTTTTGGATTATGCGGGCGTCCGCGTTTCCGAATTCGCGCCCGCGCAGCGGAAGCAGATGCTGGATTTAATCGCGCGGTACGTAGACAATATGGACGACGGGCACGCGCGCGTGAAAATGGAAGAGGTCAACCGCCATCTGGACGATACCTGGTTTGCCTGGATTGGAGGCACGGATCCGGACAGCGTGTTCTACTATCGGATACACAGTCCGGTGATCCTGATCGAGTTCGACCACCAGCGGCCGGCGAACCTGCGGCACCTCGCGTCCGATCCGAACGCGCCAAATCATCAACACATTCATGTCGTGGTACGGACTCCGAACGGGAACGACTACGGCAAGGATTTACTGCGTCAACACTATACCCAAGCGCCGCATGGCGGCTAAAGGAGCGAAAGATGAAACTTCGAATTGCGAGTGCGATGGTCTGCGCGGCGCTGGGCTGGCCGCTGCTGGGGCAGGGGGGATTCGACGGCCAAGGCGTCTATGAGATCGCCAACGTCAAGTCCGGCAGGGTGCTTGATCTGGATCGCAATGACCAGACCACGGTAATCCAGTTCTCGTCTCGCGGCACGGACAATCAGGTCTGGGAGATTCGTCCCGCGGGCGCCGGCTATTTTTTCTTGCGCAACGGGATGAACGGTGCGGCGCTGGACGCGGGCGGCGGCGGAAACGGCGAACCGGTTCGTGGGATTCCCTTCAACGGCGGCCCCAGCCAGCAATGGCGCTTCGATGCC
>JAYTVY010000271.1:0-2047 GCA_043743755.1 Bryobacterales bacterium
TGGGCGATCCCTTCCTGGAAAAGCTGCTGCTGGAAGCCTGTCTCGAAGCCATGCAAACCGGCGCCATTGTCGGCATTCAAGACATGGGCGCGGCCGGCCTCACCTGCTCCACGTGTGAAATGGGCAGCCGCGCGGAGACCGGTATCGAGATCGATTTGAAGTATGTCCCGCAGCGCGAGCCCGGCATGACGCCGTATGAGATCATGCTCTCCGAATCCCAGGAGCGCATGCTGATCGTGGCCGATAAAGGCCGCGAAGACGAGGTGTTTCAAGTTTTCCGCAAGTGGGGGCTGGACGCCGTCACCATTGGCCGCGTAACCGATGACGGTATGCTGCGCGTCCTCAATCACGGCCAGATCGTCGCCGAAATTTCGAATCGCGCGCTCGCCGATGAAGCGCCGCTATATGATCGTCCGTACACCACGCCCTATCGTCCCGCTCCGCTCGATCCTCCTTGGACCGAATTGCCTTCGCTCGATCCCGGCATCGCGCTCATCCGGTTGCTCGCTTCCGGCGACCTCTGCTCCAAGCGCTGGATCTGGGAGCAATACGATTACACCGTCCGCACGAACACCGTGGAAGGCCCCGGCAGCGACGCGGCCATTGTTCGCATCAAGGAAACCGGGACATCCATTGCAATGTCGCTGGACGGCAACGGCCGCTATTGCGCTCTCGATCCGCGCGAAGGCGTGAAGCTGATGGTGGCTGAGTGCTGCCGCAATCTCTCCACCGTCGGCGCGCTGCCCGTGGCCGCCACCAACAACTTGAACTTCGGAAATCCCGAGCGCCCCGAGATCATGGCGCAGCTGGTGGAAGCCATTGAGGGCCTCGCCGAAGCCTGCACATTCTTCGGCACTCCCATCACGGGCGGCAACGTCAGCCTCTACAACGAAACTTTGGGCGAAGCCATTTTCCCCAGTCCCGTCGTCGGCATCGTCGGTCTCCTTGACACCGGCCCGCCGATGCCGATGCACTTCCAGCATGCTGAACGCGCGGTGATCCTGCTCGGCGGATTCGGCCCTGCCGATCTGCTCCACTTCGGTGGTACTCAATACGCCAAAGTGATCCTCGATTCACTCTGGGGCCTGCCCCCGGCGCTCGATATGAATATCGAGAAGAGCGTACAAACCGCCATACGCGAAATCGTCCGCGCCGGGCTCGCCGAATCCGCCCACGATCTCAGCGATGGCGGATTCGCCGTAGCCCTCGCCGAAGCGTCTTTCGGATTCAATTCCATTGGCGCGTGCGTCGACGTCGCGCCCTCGGATCTCACTCTGGCCCTGTTCCACGAAGGCCCGTCGCGCATTCTCCTCTCAACCGCTGCGCCCGATAAAATTATCCAGATCGCCAACACGCACGGCGTCAACGCAATCCGCATCGGTGTTACGATGAAAGAGCGGTTACAGATCCGCCACCGTTCCCAAATGGTTCTCGACTGCGCCATCGCGGACCTCAAACAGCGGTGGGAAACGGCCTTGGAGCACCTTCTGCATCCTGAACATGCCTGAGCCTCTCGACAAGTTTCGCGACGAGTGTGGCGTGTTCGCCATCTACGGACATCCGGAAGCAGCCAACCTCACCTATCTCGGCCTCTACGCCCTCCAGCACCGCGGACAGGAGAGCGCTGGAATCGCCACCAGCGACAGCCGCCATCTTCACTGCTACAAGAACATGGGTCACGTGGCCGACATTTTCACTCCGGAGAAAATCGGCAGCCTCCCGGGCGAGCTGGCCATCGGCCATACGCGCTATTCCACCGCGGGCGACACGGTCCTGCTCAACGCCCAGCCGTTTTCAGTCTCCTGCAACAAGGGCGAAATTGCGGTCGCTCACAACGGCAACATCACCAACGCTCTCGATCTGCGCCGCGAGCTCGAGCGCGAAGGCTCCATCTTCCAGGCCTCCAGCGACACCGAAGTGATTCTGCATTTAGTGGCCCGCTCGCGCGAGCGCACGCTTACCGGCGCGCTCCGCGAAGCGCTGCTGCAGCTGGAAGGCGCGTTTTCCCTCGTCTTTCTGGCTCAGGACCGCGTGGTGGTCGCGCGCG
>JAYTVY010000272.1:0-17180 GCA_043743755.1 Bryobacterales bacterium
CCCACGCCGGTGTGCCAAACCCCACTGTGTCAGACGGTGATTCTGCAGCAGTGTATCCATCCCCCCATCACGATCAATAACCAGGAGTGCGTCGCATCCGGCGGCGGTCTGGGTTGTCCGGTAACGCCGGGATTAACGCCGCAAACGCCGCAAATAAATCCTGGTGCGCCGATCCAGGCCTTCGGCGCGGGCGGCGGCGCGCCTCAACCTCCCAGCCTTGCTCCGCAAGCTTGCGTCTCGGTGGGACATATCTGTGGGACCGGAATCCAGTGCTTCCCAACGCCGCAGTGCCCGCCATCGCCGCTGCATGGGGGCTGCGTCTCGCCGTTCCCGAACCAGTGCTTCACGCCGCACTGCCCGCCCACTCCGTTGCATGGGCCGTGCATCTCGCCGTTCCCGCACCAGTGCTTCACGCCGGCCTGCTTCACGCCGCATTGTCCGCCGACGCCGCAGCACGGTCCGTGCGTCTCCGCCGGGCATGTATGCTTTACGCCGCTCTGCTTCACACCGCAATGCCCCCCCACGCCCCTGCACGGGCCGTGCCCGCCGTCACCGGCGCCGCACCTTTGCTTTTCACCGCTGCCCCAATGCCAGCATGTGACGCCGTTCTGCCCGGTTAGCCCACAGTGTCCGATTTCGCAGAACTGCCCGACGCTGAACTGTCCGGTATCGCCCAATTGCCCGCCGGCAACCGGCGGCTGCCCCTTCGGTCCCGGCGGTGGAGGCGGACAGCAATTCTGATCTAGCCCGTAATTGCTGAACCTCGGGAAGATCCCGCTTCGCGCGGGATCTTCTCCGCGGAGATCTGCGTTGCGCGGGTAGCTTACAATCGCACCAGTGGTCCTCACCTCCACCAACGCCGTCCACTATTTGATGGAGCGCGGACTGCTTGACCCGAGTTCCGTGGTCGACGGCGATATCGTGATTCTGGAAGCCCCCAGGCGCAACCGGAACTTCAAGGTGATTCGCCGCAAGCAACCCGGCTTTTTCCTCAAGCAGGTGCAGAAATGGGACCAGGCGTCGATGGCCACGCTCCAGGTGGAGGCGCACTGCTATCAACTGGCCGCCTCGCATCCCGACTTTGCGGCGCTGGGCGGCATCATGCCCCGCTTTTACGCCTACGATGCCTCGCGGTCCATTCTGGTGACTGAACTGGTCTCCGATTCCGAAAGCGTTTCGGAGCATCAGCAGCGTTCGGGCGCGTTTCCGGTAGAGATCGGCGCGCGGCTGGGCGAGGCGTTCGGGCTGTATCATCGCGAGACGCGCCATAAGACCTACGACGCTTCGGTGAACTCGGCATTTCCCCGGCGCGTTCCGTGGATCCTTTCCTATCACCTGACCACGCCGCAATATACGTCGCAACTGAGCGGCGGCAACCAGCAGCTTCTGAACCTGCTGCAAGGCTATCCCGCATTCGCGAGGGAACTGGACCGTATCCGTACCGAATGGCGTCCCACCACGCTGATTCATGGCGACATCAAGTGGGACAATTGCATCCTTCACCCTAACGGGGGCAGCCAGTTCGCCGTCAAGGTGGTGGACTGGGAGCTGGCCGATTGGGGCGATCCCTGCTGGGACGTCGCAGCCATCTTCAGCCAGTACCTTTCGCAGTGGATCCACTCGCTTCCTCTGCATACCGGGCTGCCGCCCAGCCAGCTGGTGCAGATGACGCAGCTTCCCATGGGAAAACTTCAGCCGTCGCTCCAGGCTTTCTGGCTGGCGTATTCCAAGTCGCTGGATTTGGATTCGAAGGCGGCCCGCATGCTGCTGGAGCGGTCCGTGCGCTACACCGGCGCGCGCATGATCCAGACTGCGTACGAGTATATGCAGTCCCAGCAGCAGCTGACGCCAACCACACCGATACTTCTACAGGCCTGCCTGAACATCCTGGTGGAGCCCAAGGAAGCGATCGCCGAATTGCTGGGGCTTTGATCATGCAGCCGGCTCTCGCTTCCGAACTCGGACCCGTCATCGAGGCGGTCCGCTTTTCTTCCGACGATGCGTTCGTTTTTGCGGGTTTGCCTTCGACGCCGCTGGGTCCCATTCCGCCGTCGAATCCGCAGGACAGCGGGCTGCCGCCGTTGCTGGCGCAGCTCCAGACTTTCCTCTACGGATACGCGTACTGCCGGCGCTTCACCGGAGTGGTGGATCAAACGCCGCCGCCCGCCATTCCCGCCGATGGATTCTCCGCCGGCCTCTCGCGCGGCAATAGCACTCTGGAGCGCTGGGATCCGGGATGGCAGGTCGCGCACCAGCTGCCGTCGGGCCAGTTCCTGGCGCAGAAGCACGGCCTTTACCGGGCAATTTGGCCCGGAGAATTCATGAACGTGGAAGGCTATGGCCGCGCGCCGCAACAAGGCGCGAACATCTCGCTCTATTTTCCGCGCGAGTCACGGACGCTGCAGCCCGGATTCTACTTCGTGTTCGGCGACATTCCCAGCGACCAGATGGACGACTATGCAGTGGTTCGTTTTTACTGGCATATCGCCGCGGCCGGCGCGGCTGATCTGGTAGCGGCGATCACCCGGCAGCTCAATCGCTTTCAAGTGCCGTTCCGGTTCAAGACCCTGGATCAAGCCCAGTCCTATTTCCGGCGCGACGCGTCCGTTCTCTATGTCTCGCGACGTTATTACCGCGCGGCCGCCCAGGCGGTGGCTGCCGTCCACGACGCCGTCCGCCCGCATCTCGGCGAGGATGCGCCGCTATTCTCACGGCAGCTCGCACCGGGTCTGGGCTTTGCGGAGGATCCCGGAAGTCAGGAGAGCTTCGGCATGGCGCGCTGCCGCGTGCTCGCCCAAGGTATCTGGAACGCCTACAAGTCCGGAGCATCCACGCCCGAGCTGCGGCTCGGCATCGTACTGCGAGAATTTGAAACCAACGGCGTTTCGGTAGAGCGCCCTTATCTGAATCCCGGTTCCGAGGACCGTTACCCGTTCCCATGAGCGCGCGCAACGAACAGTTCCTCGCGGCCGCGCACTCCATCGGCATGCGCCTGTGCCGCGATGCCATCTGGGCGGGCGACCGCTGCAACTGGATTGGCGCTTCCATGGAGTACGTCGCCAACAACTGGCAGACTGTGCAAAAAGCGTTCGGTTCCGAGCTGTATGCGGGGACTTCCGGCATCGGCTTGTTCCTGGCCGAGTTGGACGCCGTCGCGCCCGAATCCATTTTCCGCAAGACCGCGCAAGCGGCGTTCGCTACGGCACTGTCGCGAGCCTCCGAGCTGCCGGTGGAAATGGGCATCGGCTTCTACAGCGGCCACACCGGGATCGGTTATGCGCTGATTCGCGCCGGGGAGCTGCTGGACCGCGCCGAGTACACATCCAGCGGCCTGGGAATTCTGGAACGGCTGCGCGAGGATACGCTGGAACGCCAGGGCACCGACGTGGTCAGCGGGTTCGCCGGGGCCATCCCCGCTTTCCTGGCGATGTCGCACAAGTTTAAGCGGGAGGATTTGGCGGCGCTGGCGGTCCGCTGCGGGGATCGTCTGATTGCGACCGCGCATCCGGCAGAAGCAGGCTGGTCCTGGGACACGCTGGGGCCCGCCAGCCCGCCGGGCCAGAAGCATCTGTGCGGGTTCTCGCATGGCACCGGCGGTATCGGCTGGGCCTTCCTCGAACTGGTGCGGGTGACGTCCGAGAAGCGCTTCCGCGACGCAGCCAATCGCGCTTTCGCTTATGAGCGCCACTGGTACAACCCGACTTACGAAAACTGGCCCGATTTCCGTTCCGCCTCGCCCGGACAGCCCAGCGCGACGCCCAGTTACGCGGCTGCGTGGTGCCACGGCGCGCCGGGTATTGGACTCTCGCGAGTGCGCGCATTCGAGCTTACGGGCGAAATTGCGTTTCGCCAGGAAGCCGAAGCCGCGCTGCGCACCACCGAGCGCGGTTTGCAGGCGGCATTGACCACCAATCACGCGAACTACAGCCTGTGCCACGGCAATTTTGGGAACGCCGAGTTATGCCTGCAAGCGGCGCGCGTCTTCGGCAAGCCCGAGCATCGGACGCTGGCCGAAGACGTCGCACTGCACGCCATCGAGATTTACGGACCACGGCTGGCCCCGTGGCCCTGCGGCGTCCTCAACGCGGGCGAGACTCCAAACCTGATGCTGGGAACCGCGGGCATAGGCCATTTCCTGCTGCGCTTGCATGCTCCGGAGCGAACGCCGGCAGTGATGATTATCCTGCCTGATTAGACTTCGGCAGGCCGGAAGGACTGCCCCACACTAGAATGAATCATGGGTCCTGCTACTGGCGATTTCTATCGCATCCGGAAACTGCCTCCGTACGTCTTCGCAGTCATCAATGAGCTGAAAGCCAAGGCTCGCGCGGCGCAGCTCGACGTGATCGATCTCGGCATGGGCAATCCGGATGGGGCCACGCCCAAAGCCATCGTCGCCAAGTTAGCCGAAGCGTCGCGCAACCCGCGCAACCACCGCTATTCCATGTCGCGCGGCATCCCCCAACTGCGGCGGGAAATCGCGAATCGATACCAGCGCAACTATGGCGTCTCCATCGATCCGGAAACGGAGGCCATTGTCACCATCGGCGCGAAGGAAGCGCTGGCGCACTTGCTGTTCGCGATCGTCGGACCCGGCGACCCGGTGGTTGCGCCCAATCCCGCGTACCCGATTCACCAGTATGGCGTCATGATGGCGGAAGGCCACGCCTGCATGCTCCCCATGCCCTCGCCCGCCGAGTTTCTCAACCGCCTGGAGGACTTGTATCGCACCTCATCGGTGCCGCCAAAGGTGATCCTCATCTCGTTTCCACACAACCCCACCACGCAGTGCGTGGATCTCGATTTCTTCAAGGCGATTGTCGCGCTCGCCGCTCGCCACGGAACCTGGATCATCCACGATTTTGCGTACGCCGACATCTGCTTTGACGATTACAAAGCGCCCAGCATTCTCGAAGTGGATGGCGCCAAGGAAATAGCGGTCGAAATCTTCTCGCTCTCGAAGAGCTACAACATGGCCGGCTGGCGTGTCGGGTTCTGCCTGGGCAATCCGAAGCTGATCGCGGCGCTGGCGCGCATCAAGAGCTACCTGGACTATGGCGTGTTCCAGCCGATTCAGATCGCCTCCATCATCGCGCTGCGCGAATGCGAGGAGGACACCAGGCAGATCGCCGCGACATACAAGCGCCGCCGCGACGCTCTAGTGTACGGTCTGAACCGCGCCGGCTGGCCGGTGGAACCGCCGCGCGGGTCGATGTTCGTTTGGGCGGCGATTCCGGAACCTTACCGGCATCTGGGATCGCTGGAATTTTCCAAAAGGCTGATCGATCAGGCGCTGGTGGCCGTGTCGCCCGGTATCGGTTTCGGACCACATGGAGAAGGTCATGTGCGTTTTGCGCTGGTGGAGAACGATCAGCGGATCCGGCAGGCCGTAGCGGGCATCAAGGGTTTTCTGAAGGCGGGGAATTCTGTTTAGGAAGCGTGGGGCGGAAAATATGAAGGTGCTTTTACGTTGGGGTCTATTGGCTGTTGCAGCCGGAATCGCGAGCGCTCAGCCTCTGTTGACATTCTCGGGCGCGCCATGCGTCACGCCTCCAGTCCTGCACTGTCCCGATAAGGATTGCCCAGCCGACCGCGTGATCAATCCCGGGCCGGTGGTCGAAATGAAGAGCCGGCGCACTTACTTTCTCGATTATCCGTGCGATCTGAAGCAAGGCGAGAAAGTCACTTTCATCCTGAGCCTTCACGGTGCGGGCTCCTACGCGAACTGGCAGCGCCATTATTTCCCAATTCTGGACTATGCCGATAAGTACCGGCTGGTGATCGCGACTCCCAGCTCACCGACCCACGTTTGGTCCGCGGCCGACGATGAATATCTGCAGAGTGTCGTTGAGTGGGTGGTGAGCCAGATCGGCAAGGAGAACGTCAAGGCTTTCTGGCTGGTGGGCCACTCGCAGGGCGGCATGACTTCGAACAGAATCGTGCGCACGGACTTTTTTAAGGATCGGGTGGACGGCTGGCTGAGCCTCTCCGGCGGGCGTCTGGGTGAGAGTCCCGGGCGCGCTTCCACTTTCGGTCCGCCGCGTACCGCGAGCGCCGCACCGGCTACACCTCCGGCCGGGATGGCGGCGGCCATGGCCGCCTTGCGCGAACCTCCTTCCAGCAATTTTTCGTTTATCTTCGAAACGGGCCAGCGCGAAATGGACGACAAGGGCCTGCCCGAGACCTCCGCCTGGGCCGCGAAACTCGGGTGCGGCGCGCGGCGCGGCGCGCAGGAGATCGTCGATAGCAAACCCGGCTACGTTTACGACAGCACGCGGCAGAATTCGCCGAATCCGGCCTGGGGACTGCTGCCCGCGCCAGGCAAGGCCCAGATCTACGCATATTCCGATTGCAAGGACGGCATGGTGGTGGCCGACGTGATGCGCGTCGATAAGGGACACACGGAAGGGCTGGAGCCGAAGATAACGGAAGAACTGGTCAAGCTGATGCTTTCGGCCAAGGGCGGAAAGATCGCGGGGACGCGTTAGGTTTCCCGGACGCATGTCGAGGCGGCGCAGAGTTCTGGTCGGCGTGTTTTTGCTGGCGTTTTTCGCGGCCGTCATTGCCACACTGAACGCTCCAGCCAAACAGGCGTCGCTGGATGTTCCAATGCCACCGCAAGCCTTCTGCGACGGCGACCATCCAGCTTTTGACAATCCATCCGCTGGGCCCCACTGGAACGGCTGGGGAGTCGATCTCAATAATCGGAGATCACAGCCGGACAGCATGGCCGGTCTGCACGGGGAACAGGTCCAGCGTCTCAAGCTCAAATGGGCCTTCGGTGTTCCGGGCGCCAGGGGGATGTTTGCTCAGCCCACGGTGGCTGGAGGCCGGCTCTTCTTCGGAACTAGCGTGGGGAAAGTGTATTCCATCGATGCGGCCTCCGGATGCGTCTATTGGTCCTTCGAGACGGGTGCATTGGTGCGCACTGCGATTACCATTGGGCCGGCCGGCGATCGCTGGGCGGCTTACTTCGGCGATAACGGCGCCCACGGAGCTCACGCTTACGCCGTGGATGCGGGTACCGGCAGGCTTATCTGGAAAGCGACGGTCGACGATTCCCGATTCGCCCACATCACCGGCGCTCCCGTGCTGGCGTCGGGCAAGCTTTATGTGCCGGTGACGGCCGATGAAGACGCGTCCGCCGGAGATCCTGGTTTTCAGTGCTGCACGTTCCGGGGCAGCCTGGTAGCGTTGGACGCCGGCGCCGGCAGGCGGATCTGGAAGAGCTATACCATTGCGGAAGCAGCCCGCCCCGTTCGCAAGAATTCACATAATGTCCCGCAATGGGGACCCTCGGGCGCCGGCATCTGGTCGGCGCCCACGGTTGACCTGGATAAGCGTGCTGTTTATGCCGCCACTGGCGACTCTCATTCGAATCCCGCCGCATTAACCAGCGATGCCGTTCTGGCGTTCGATATGGATACGGGCGCGTTGCTCTGGTCGCGGCAGATGACGCCGGGCGATGCCTGGAACAGCGCCTGCGTCGAGGGCGACCCGGCGAACTGTCCTGAAGCGCCGGGGCTCGATCTGGACTTCGGCTCTTCACCCATACTCGTTGATTTGCAAGGCGGTGGCCGCGCTCTGATCGCAGGTCAAAAGTCCGGTTTGATATATGCTCTGGATCCCGACCGTCAGGGCGAGATGCTTTGGCGGACTCAAATCGGAAAGGGCGGCCCCGCGGGAGGAATCCAATGGGGACCCGCGGTGGACGCTCAAAACGTGTACGTTGCGTTGTCGGACCTGCCGGATATCTCTTCCCGTTCGTGGGCGTTCGAATCGATTTGGCCCGTGCCAAGCGGCGTCTGGTATCAGATGGCGGCGGAGGCACGTTCGCCCTGCGCCTGTCCTCAGGCGAGCGCGTCTGGTATACACTGCCGCAATGCGAGGGACCGGGAGTTTGCCGTCCTGCCCAACTGGCCGCGGTGACGCACATTCCCGGAGTTGTATTTTCAGGCTCCATGGATGGACATCTGCGCGCCTATTCCACCGCGGGTGGGCGCGTTCTTTGGAGTGTCGATACGGCACGCGACTTCGTCACCGTCAACGGGGTCAAGGCGCGCGGAGGCGCGATTTGCGGTCCCGGTCCAGTGGTGGTGGGCGGCGTTCTGTACGTGAATTCAGGTTACCCCGCCCCGCACGGATCGCCTGGAAACGTGCTGCTGGCGTTTTCAATCGACGGCAATTAGATCCGGAGCTAGCTTACGGGATGCGGCTCAGTTTCTGCGCGAACAGCCATGCAGCGAATTCCGGATCGTTGTAAGCCTTGTCCCATGAGTTATGACCTATGCCCGGATATTCGCTGTACTTGGGCGTGTTTCCGGCCGCCTTCAATGCCGCCGCCATCTTGCGCGATTCCGTTACCGGCACGGCGGCGTCGGCATCGCCGTGGAAGATCCAGACCGGCGCATTACCCACCTTTTTCGCCGCGTCGGCGTAAGGATCTTCCGAGGTGTTCACGGGAACATTTTTGACGTTCGGGGGAGGCACGATTCCGCCGCACACCGGCGCCACGGCCGCCCAGCGTCCCGGGTACTTCGCGGCCAGGCTCCAAGTGCCATAGCCGCCCATGGAAAGGCCCGTTAAGTACGTGCGGCTTGCATCGCCGTGAAATTCTTTGGAAGCCGCATCCAGCGCCGCGAGCGCTTGCGACTCCATGGCCGGTTCCTGCCACCAAACATTTTTGCGGCACTGCGGAATCACCACCACCGCGGGGAACCGCTCCACATGCATCCGGATTGCGCCCGGCAAGCCCACCTGGGTCTGCAGCACTCCGTCATCGCCGCGTTCGCCCGCGCCGTGCAGGAACAGGATCACGGGCCATTGCCGGTCCGGCGTCCAGTCGGCGGGAACGTACACTGCATAACGATATGTCGAGCCGCCCACCGTCACGGTTCGATTCAGGAAGCCCGTTTCGGGACGCTGGGCGGATGCAGGGCCGGCGAGAACGAACAATATCGCCAGCAGCGATGCGAGAGCGAATCTGCGCTTCACTAAGTACCTCCTTGTAATGCGATTCTCAGTTTACACCGCGCCGCGAATGCCGTACCTCGCTGATCTGCCCTGTCACCCACTCAGCCGCATCTTTGGGCGGCAGGAAGTCGTCCGTGTTGAAGATCCGCCAGTCTGCCCCGGGAGCGCCCACCCTCAGCACCAGCGCCACTTCAAACCGCGGCCCTTGGAAATAGGTAACCCGCAGCGCGTGGATCCCGCGAGACAGAAATGCGCTCGCGCTCAATGCCAGCGCGGCGTGGACGCCATCATTGTCAATCAGCTCCTGGCCGTCGATGCTGAGCCGGGATCCGTCGTCCGACAGAAGATTGAAGCGATACTCGCCCGGCTCTTCCACCCAGAACCGCCCGGTGTAATCGATGGCGAACCACTCAAAGCGATCGGTGATGCCCGGGAACCCGTCTTCAAACCGCCGCGGCGCAACGTTCAACGTGTTCGTATAGATAGTGCCGGCGGACTTCATCTTATCGAAACGCGGAAGCTTATTGGCGTTGTGTTTCAAGAAATAGATGCGGCCCTGCAAACCCGAAGTGCTCACGACGGTGGTCCCAAACGTGTATTGAGGCTCTTGAGCCAGCAGGCCGGCCGACGCGAAAAGCATGAAGAGAGGAAGCATGGTGGAAAATCTACGACTGGGTTGGACCAGCAGCACAGCCGTGGCCTTGCCGATGCCGCTGCTTGCACCCGTGATCGCCACCACTCTGTCTTTAATTCCCGCCATGATTTCCGTTTGACTCTCAGCTCCCAGGATACGTCGGCTTCCAGGTTCGCCTGCAATCGCTCCCAATTCGGTGTAGTGTATGGTCATGGCGGCACTCTCGGATTCGCATCCGGCGCGGCTGGTGGAACTGCGCCAGCTTGCGGCCGGGGATCTGAATCCGCTGCTGGATGAGGAGACCATCACTTGGCGGCAATCGCTGGACTGGGACTTCCAGGCTTCAGCCGGCCTCGTGCGCCGCTTTCTCGACATGCAGGCTCTCAGCGGCTTCTCGCTGCTTATCGATGGACAACCGGTGGGATATTCGTACTACGTCTGCGAGGAACGCAAGGGTCTGATCGGCGATCTCTACGTGATGCGGCAGTTTGCGAGCAATGAAAACGAAGCTAAGCTGCTGACCGCCGTTCTGGACGCGATGGTTCACACGCCCTCCGTCCGCCGCATTGAATCTCAGTTGATGATGCTGCGCTCCGGCCCGCGCATGCCGCTGCCCTACTGGCGCTATCTGCGGGCTCACTCACGCAATTTCATGGAGCTGGATTTGGACGGCGTCGAGCGGCTTCCCGCCAGCCGCGCTTCACAGATCGCCGCGATCGACAGCTGGTCTGAACGCAAGCAGGATGAGGCCGCGAGCCTCATCGCTTCCTCCTACCAGGGCCACGTGGATAGCGAGATTAACGATCAGTACCGCTCGCCCGCGGGCGCCCGCCGGTTTCTGTTGAACATCGTCCAGTATCCCGGCTGCGGCAGTTTCTTCCCGGCTGGATCGTGTCTGGCCATCGACACGCGCACGCATCAGTTGTGCGGCATCAGCCTCGCCAGCCTGGTGGCGGAGGACGTCGGACACATCACCCAGATCTGCGTTTCGAAATCGGTTCGCGGTGAAGGCGTCGGATATGAATTGTTGCGCCGTTCGCTCCAGGCGCTGGCTCGCCACGGCTGCCGCAAGGCGAGTCTCACCGTGACTGCCGCGAATACCGAGGCTATCCGCTTGTATGAGCGCGTGGGTTTTCGGACTCACCGGGAGTTTGCAGCCTGCGTGTGGGAAGGTTTCTCATAGCCAGATTGGCCAGGAAGATCAAAATGAAGATAGGCGCGGCCGCGGCCCACGGTTTCCCCGCTAGCGTCATTAGAAAAGGAATCGGCGTCGCCAGAGCGGTGGCCGCCAGTTTTGTTCCCAGGTCCGTCGCGTTGTAAATCGCCAGCCATACGGGCAGCAGCAGCATCCCGGCATCGTAGCCATAGACATGCGGCGCCATTAACAATGATCCGGCTGTCGCCGCTGCAAACCACCGCCACAACGGCGCGCGCCAGGACGCCCATACGGCCAGCGCCACCACGGCCGCCACCAGCAGACCCCGCACCAGCAAGCTCTCGGCGCCGAAGTTGAGCGCCAGCGCGTGCACGTCGATCATGCGCTCAGGGGAGGGATTTAAGTGCTCCAGATCCTTCCTTCGGAGCAGCGCGATGTAGTTCGCGATGCCGCTGGGCCCTGCCAGCAGCAGCGATAATCCCACCTCGCCGGCCACCACCGCCGCGAAACCGGCCAGCATGCGCCAGCGCCGCTGGACCAGAAACATCACCGGCCACAGGAGGAATAGATGAAACTTGATCATTCCGAGCGCGAGTACGGCGCCGGCCGGCAAGTCGCGCTCCCGCTCGCTCAGGACGTACGCGCCGATCAGGATCGCCAGCATCATCACGCAATCCTGGCCGCTCGCGATTCCCAGCGCCGTGGGCAAATACAGCGCTCCGAAGATCAGCGCATCCGGCCCCCAGCGGCGGTAGGCCCAGTACCAGCAGCCAACCAGCAGCGCCGACTGCAGTCCTACCCACACCCAGAACGCCGTCACATACGGCATTAGTGCGAGCGGCGCCAGCGCCACGGCGTAAAAGTGCGGGCGCACGAACGGCAGCCATGCTTCAAGCGACGGAACAAATTCGCGCTCGCGTGCGAACAGGATATCCGGCTTCTGCAGATCCGCGAACCGGCCCTCGAGCGCAAACGATGCGCCCGCGTACAGGTGCAGAAAATCGTGCTTGCGCGCGCCGCCGACAATCTGCGAACCGAGCGCGATCCAGAGCGCGCAGCAGACCAGCACGGTAACTATAGTCTGAACTGGAAGCGTTCCCGGCTTCACCATTTACCGGTAACCGTAATAGTTCGACACTTGCTCGGCGATGCGCCCGATCGCGTCTTCTAGCTGCGGTCCCAGCCCGTAATGATGGGCGGTGAACACCGACAGGATCACCTTGCGATCGGTACTTTCCAGAACGCCAACGTCGTTTCCGATGTAGGGCAGAAAGTCGCCGGTCTTGTGCCCTACGCGAAATCCCGTCACGTATTTCGGCAAGCGCGAGCTATAGACCTGCCGCCGCAGCATGTCCAGCATCAGCGCGCTGGCGCTCTTGCTGACCGCCTCGCCGCGCTCCATCATCTCCAGCAGCTTGCCGATTTCGCGCGGGGACGCCAGACCGAACGGCGTCTTGCCCTCGCGGTGAAACTGCTCGGCCGACGGCGCCGCGCGCAGCGCTTTGAACCACGTATCGCCCGTGCCCGTGGCTTTAATTGTCTTAAGCCCCAGGGATTGCATCGCCTGGTTCACGGCTTCGGGACCGCCCACTTTTTCGTACATCAAGTCAGTCGCGGTGTTGTCGCTGACGATGATCATCAGCATCAGCAGATCCTTGATGGTTACCGAGGCCCCCGGATCGAGTGACCGCAACACGCCCGTGCCCGGCCGCATGTCCGATTCCTTAATCACCACGCGGTCGGTAAGCGCAAATCGCCCGGCTTCCATCTGCCGGAACGCCTCCACCATCAGCGGAATTTTGATAACCGACATCGTGTCCATCGGCTGATCGGCGTTGATCGCAATCTCTTCGCCGGTTTCCAGGCACTTCATGTAAATGCCCCAGTCCGCATTAAGCGAGCGCGTGATGCGCTCAATGTTCACTTGCAGCCGCTTCAACTGCGCCGAGGGCTCCGCATAAAGCACCCCCGACGCCCCCCCCACCACCGCCCAAGCCACCGCCCAAAACACCGCGCCAAACACCGCGCCAAACAGAGCCGCGACCGTCAGGTAGCGTTCACCCCCGCGCCGTTTGAAAAAACCAATTTGCATAACGTAATCCCGAAGACCGAAGATAACATGCAGTAATGTACCGCACGCTGCTGGTAACCGCCGCTCTAGTCACGCTCCTGGCGCAGCAGGTCCGCATACAGCCGCGCGAGAAAAAGGGCGCGAAGGCGCGCGCCGAGACGGAAGCCTCGCCCACCCTGCGCGTGGAAACCAACCTGGTGCAGGTGCCGGTGACCGTAACCGATCTGTTGGGCCGAACCGTTATGGGCCTGGAGAAGGACAACTTCCGCGTGCTCGATAACAAAGTGGAGCAGACCATCACCCGTTTCACGATGGACGATGAACCGGTGGCGGTGGGTTTCGTGTTCGATATCAGCGGCAGCATCGGCGGCATGCTGAGACAATACCAGCAAGCCGCTCACGAATTCTTCAAGACCGCGAACGACCGGGACGAATTCTGCCTGGTGGAATTTGAAAGCGCTCCCAAGCTGGTAGTGCCCCTGACGCAGCGGGGCAGCGAAATCGAATACCAGATCATGATGACGCGCTCCAAGGGAAGTACCGCGTTGCTTGACGCGGTATACCTGGCTACGAATGAAATTCGCAAGTCGAAGCTCAACAAGAAAGCGCTGATCCTCATCTCCGACGGCGGCGAAAATCACAGCCGCTACAGCTTTTCCGAGGTCAAGAATCTGTTACGCGAGTCCGACGCGCTGCTCTACTCCATCGGACCGTCGCCCGGCAATCGCAGCGGCGACAACAATGGCTCGCTATTGAAGCAGCTTTCCGAACTCACCGGCGGCCGCCTGATCGAGATTGGCGGATACAACTGGACCGATCTCGCGCAGCAGATCATCATCGATCTGCGAAACCGGTACGTGCTGTATTACTCGCCCGCGGACAAGGCGCGCGACGGCCGTTATCACAATATTCAGGTCCGAATGATCCCGCCGCGCGGGCTCGGCAAGCTCACCGCGCACTGGCGAACCGGCTATTACGCCCCCGGCGAGTGACCACCCGCGGCATGTAATCTGAGGGGAGATGCAGAGCGCGCTCTTCGCCGAAACGCCCGAGCAGATATTTCTGCGCGTCTTCTCCGAGCTGAAACCGCGCACGCAGCCTCCTTGCATTGCTGTCGAGTTTCGGCCGTTCGCGAACGTAAACAGCTTTATCCGAATCGAGGAAGGACGCCTGCGCGTGCGCCTCTCCGATGTGCTCCAGGGTGTGCCGGGCGCGGTGCTCGAGGCGCTGGCCTGGATCCTGCTTTCCAAACTGTATCGCCGGCCGGTTCCGAAAGCGTATATGGCCAGCTATCGCCGCTACCTGAATCGCAAGGAGATGCGGCGAACGCTCCAGCTTCTGCGCCAGAGCCGCGGCCGCAAGCTCGCGCTGCCCCCGGCCGGAAGGCATTACGATCTGGAGGCGATCTTCGAGGAATTGAACGCCGCCTACTTCCACGGATTAATGGCGCGCCCCCTGTTGGGGTGGACGCGCAGGCCCTCGCGCACCACCTTGGGCCACTTCGATCCGTCGCACAACACCATCGTTATCAACAGCGTCCTGGATAATACGGCGGTACCACGGATCGCCCTGGAGTTCGTACTTTTTCACGAAATGCTGCATTTGCGCTATCCCGTGGATCACCGCGGGGCCCGGCGTTGCGTCCACACCGCGGACTTCAAGCTGGCTGAAAAACAGTTTCAGTACTGGAAAGAGGCCAGAGACCTGTTGAAACGCCTGTAAATGGGTGTATGATGGACGCTGCTCGGTTCGACGCTGGGCGGATGCGATTCAGATCGAGGAGACATTCCAATGAACATGATTCCGGCATTGCTGATGCAGAGCGACAACACCGCGGCGACTGTTGGGGCGGCCATCGGGGGCATGATGGTGCTGGGGATTTGTCTGGTGATCGCGGCGATCATGATCGCCGGCCTCTGGAAGGTCTTCGTCAAGGCTGGCCAGCCCGGGTGGGCTTGCCTGGTCCCGATCTACAACGTATATACTCTGGTACTCATTACCGGCAAGCCTGGCTGGTGGACCCTGCTGTATTTTGTTCCCTTCGTCAACATCGTAGTGGGAGTGCTGGTGGCTATCAGCTTGGCCAAGTCATTCGGAAGAAGCGCGGCGTTTGGAGTGTTTCTGCTGTTCTTCCTGGGCATCGGCTACCTGATCATCGGCTTCGGTAGCGACCGCTACCTGGGTCCCGAGGGCGCCACCCCCGGCGTGATGGCCGCAAGAGCCTGACACGCTCCCTCATCGCTTCTGAACCCGCTATAATAGCTCCATACATTTATTTGGCCCCATATGGGGCCGGCGAAGTTCAGCATCGAAAACACCGCTTGAAGGTCAAGGTATGTTCCAACGCATCACTCTTATTGCAATACTTCTGCTTTGTGCCGCTGTTGCTCCCCTGAATGCCCAGTTTTTCCCCGATGCCACCGTGGGCGTCCCTTACTCCTTCGATTTCGGGGAGTTCTTCGGTCTCAGTGGCCTTCCCGCTACCCCCGGAGTAGAATTCTCCTTCAGCTTTACCTTGGCGGGAGGCAGTTTGCCGCCTGGTATCGCCTTGAGCTCCACCGGACTCTTGAGCGGGACGCCAACCGCCGCCGGTCCTTTTGAGTTCACGATTAACCTGCACTTCCACGAAGCTGCGGACGGCCAGACGTTCGATATCGACCTTCCGTTTCCGTTCGGCCTCATCGTCGATGGACTGCCCTCGGGCATGTCAGCGGTATCCGTGGCGCCGTCGGGGCTCACGTTCAGCTTCGTCCAAGGCGCCAGCGCGACGGCTACCCAAAGCCTGTCTATCCAGAATCGTTCGCAGACTCCTCGGACTTACAGTGTCAGTTCCACCGCCGGATGGCTCAGTATTTCGCAGGCGAGCGGCGTCGTGCCGGCTTTCGGTTCCGTGTCCGTGGCGATCACTGCCCGGCCCCCCAGCGCCATTGCCGGTACCTACGTAGGCGTAGTCACGGTTTCCCTGGCCCCCACCGGCGAGACATTTGATGTGGTGGTGACCGGCACCGTCAGCGGGAGCCAGTCCGAGTTGAATCTTTCCCAGAGCGGCCTGCGATTCCAGGGCGTGACGGGGGGCGTGGCCCCCGCGCCTCAGACGATTTCGGTGTTGAGCGGATCGGGAGGCGCCATCAACTGGACTGCATCCGCTTCCACCACCTCAGGCGGCAGTTGGCTGTCAATCTCCCCCGCCAGCGGCCGCAGTACCTCGTCATCCACTTCGTCCACCGCGGTCACCGTGGATCCCAAAGGTCTCCAGCCGGGCGAATATTATGGACTGATCCAGTTCTCCGCCAACGGCGCCAGCAATTCGCCCCAATCGGCGCAAGTGGTCTTTTCCGTCTTTCCCGCCGACACTCCCGTCCCCGCGGTAGTGCAACCCGCGGGCGTCGTGTTTGTGGGCGTGGCCGGGGCTGCGAATCCAGCGGCGCGTACTGTATCGATCTCAAATTCATCGAATCAGCCGCTGACTTTCAGCACAGCCATATCCTTCACGAACGGAACCAACTGGTTTACCATACCGCCGGGCGCGGGAACCGTGGCGGCTGGGCAGACTGCCCAGTTCGTGATCCAGCCCGCTATCACCGCCCTGCCCGTCGGCGTCTACCGGGGAGAAGTGACGCTTCGTTTTGTAGAGGACAGAACCATCCGCCGCATCGCCGTGCTAGCGGTGGTGGTTGCATCCGCCCCGTCGGGCGTCGCCGCGCCGGGCAACGCGCCCAGTCCCCAGGCTGGCTGCACCCCGACGCAATTGCTGCCTGTTTCCACCCAATTGGGCGCGGGCTTCTCCACACCCGCATCCTGGCCGGCTGCCATTGAAGCTCTGGTGGTGGATGACTGCGGCAACCTGATGCAGTCCGGTTCCGTGGTGACGTCATTCTCTTCCGGCGATGCGCCCTTGGTGCTTACTTCCCTGCACGACGGCCGCTGGTCCGGCACCTGGGTTCCGCACTCCGTGGTCCCCCAGGTTACCGTCACCATAGCGGCGCAGGAAACGGCGCCGGCCATTCAAGGTACGCTGCAGATCGGCGGGGCATCGCAGGCCAATCCCACGGTGCCGGTAGTTTCCTCGGGAGGCGCGGTTAGCGCGGCCAGCTTTGCAGGAAATCAGCCGCTGGCGCCCGGCAGCTTCGCCGCCATCTTCGGATCGAATCTCAGCTTGGGCACTAACGTGGCTCCCAGTCTGCCGTTCCTTCCCAAACTTGGGAGCACCCAGGTTTTCCTGGGCGGTCGCCCGCTCGCGATGTACTACACTCGCGACGACGTGGTGATCGCCGTGGTTCCCTATGATGTGCCGGTGAACACCAGCCAGCAGCTGGTGATTCAGCAAGGCAGCCGCCTCTCTTCTC
>JAYTVY010000273.1:0-1814 GCA_043743755.1 Bryobacterales bacterium
AGGCGGCACTGACGTGCTACCGGACGCAGCCGGCCATCAGCGCCCAGGTGCGGGCGCTCGAAACCGAACTCAATACCAGCCTGTTCGAGCGCCTGGGCACGCGCATCGCCCTGACCACCGCGGGCCGGATTCTGGCCGAGTACGCCGAGCAGATCCTGGATTTGCGACGCCGCGCTCAAGATCAAATCAATGAGCTGGAGCGCGTACCGCGCGGCGAGCTGGTAATCGCCGCTAACGAGGCCACCTGCATTTATGTGCTGCCGCAGGTGTTCTCCCAATACAAGAAGAGTTATCCGAACGTCCAACTGCTGGTGGACCGCTCCTATGGCGCGCGGGTAGTGGATGCGGTGATGGACAATCTGGCCGACTTCGGGATCACGCAATTGCCGGTGCTGCAAAAGAAGCTGGCGGTGGCCAACATCCACTCCGACGAGATCAAGCTGCTGACTCCGCCCGATCATCCTCTGGCATCCAAGAAGATGGTCACGCCCAGGGATTTGCTGGGGGAACCTCTGCTGCTGCCCAAAACCGGAACCACCCGGGCGCGTCTGAACGTGTGGATGGAGCCGGTAGAGACCGAGATCCGGGTGTCGATGGAGCTGGATTCCACGGAAATGATCAAGCGCTTCGTGATGGCGGGGCTGGGACTGTCTTTCCTGGCGGGGTCTCTGTGCGAGGAAGAAGTGGGTCAGGGGCGCCTGTCAGCCATTTCGCTGGGCCCGGAGCCCATGATCCGGAAGCTGGCTTTGATCTATCGCAAAGATAAAGCGCTTTCCAAGGCCGCGCTGGGCTTCATTCGGGTTATATTGGAGAATGCGGGGAGTGAAGATCCCGCGGCCAGTCCCTCCAAGGCGTCCAAAACCGCCGCAAGTCTGGTTGAGTGAGCCCACGTTATGTCTCGGATGACGCTGAAGAGTTCGACTATTTTCATCTCCGTAGGGAGCAAGTCGCGCGTATACCGTTCGGTGGACGACGTTCCGGCGCCGCTGCGCAAGAAGCTGGAGCAATCCACTAACGGCATACATTCGGCCACTATTCTGATCGCGGACCGGCGGGGGCGCGAGGAAATCGTTCGAGCCATCCGCGGGTTGCCCACGGGATTGCGCTCAAAGCTGGCACAGTCATTGACCGGCGAAGCGGTGCGGACCAAGCCGCTGAACCGGGCCTGGGAAATAGCCCGTAACTGCGCCGAAGCGGGCGTGGTGGCAGCTATCGGGCTCGCGGTGTGGGCGCTGTTCAGCTGGAAGTAAAGCGCGCCAAAGCCAGCGCGGCTACATCTGGGGACGGGGCCGGGTTTCCGTGCCCACCCAGGCGTTGGGGATGGGTTGCTCGCTGGACGGAACGCTGAGCAAGTGGGGCTTCAGGACAATCAGAGAATCGTTCCGCGTACGGTCATGCTGGGTGGTGTGCAGCAGGGGGATCAGATGCAAGCCGGGCATTCCGCTGATCATGGTGGCTTCCGAGTTTCCCAGCAGGCCGGCCACGATGGCCCACTGGCCATCCACCAGGTTGACCTTCGACTGGAACTTGCGGCTGGAGATCACCGGGATTCCGTTGACGGCGCCGGCGCCTAGCAGCTTGACTTCGGCTTCAACGTCCAGCGTCATACCTTCCATTCCATGCACGTGCGGGGTGATCTTTATGATCAGTCCCAGGTCTTCGAAAGTGAAAGTGGCGGGAGGCGTGAAGCCTTGTCCGCTGGCGCCCGTGCTGACGGTATAGACGTTGCTCGGAATGGGATACTTGTCGCCGACGTGCAGCGTAGCGGGCTGGCCGTCCAAGGTGACTATTTCCGATTCCATGAGCGAGGTGGA
>JAYTVY010000274.1:0-6021 GCA_043743755.1 Bryobacterales bacterium
CTTGGTAAAGAAATGCTGAGCGAGATCGCCGAAGTGGCGCGCCAAATCGCCCGGCGATGAGCTCGCCAGACTGTTGGTGGATGCGTCGTAGGACCAGTAGATGATCAGCGGCTTCCCGATGATATTCTCGCGGGGCACAAAGCCCCAGTAGCGCGAATCCAGCGAATTGTCGCGATTGTCCCCCATGGCGAAGAAGCTGTCCTTGGGAACTACAATCTCGCCGTTCACCACATGGTCCTGCAGCATAACCCGCGCCGGCTCGTAGAGCATGCTGGGCAGTGCGCCATTTGTATCCACGGACGGGAAATTGTCGCGGTAGGAATCGTAAGAGCTCTTGTGCACCACATAAGGCTCCACCAGCCGGACTCCGTTCCGGTAAACCTGCTGGCTCGCAATCCGGATATGGTCGCCCGGAACGCCCATCACGCGTTTGACGAAAGTCTGCGTGATGTCGATGGGATATCGGAACACAATGATGTCGCCGTCCTGGGGGTCTCTGTACGGCAGAATGTACTTGCTGATCGGTCCCGGCGGCGCGTATGCCAGCTTATCCACCAGGAGATGGTCGCCAATCAGCAGTGTATTCTCCATGGAGCCGGTGGGAATGACGAAGGCCTGCACCAATGTGGTGGTGCCAAAGAGCAACAGCAGAATGGTGATGGTCCATTCCGCGATGGCGCCCCGGGGCGGATCGGGTTGAACGGCAGGCGCCGGTGGCGCGGACTGGCCGGCGGCGGGCTCGATGTTGGGGTCCACTGTGGCGTTCATGAATGCAACGACGTCTTCATTCTAACAGGACGCCGTCCGCCGTCATCGGTGGCGCCATCGTGAGCATCAGTCCCAAGGGCGCTGCAATCCTGACTGATCCACATCCTTGTGGAAGCACGGCCTGGGTATAGTAATGGCCCGGACTCAGCGATAGAATTTTCATCGGGCCCAGTATAGCCACCCCACCCCCCTCCGCCGGATTTTCGCAGTACAATAGTTGGCCATGAGCGCGCCACAAATTCTTGTGATTGAAGATAATCCAGGAGACGTCCAGCTGCTGAGGCATAGCCTCAATCTGCTGGGTGAGTTGTATGAACTCATCGTGCTCCGGGACGGCCAGGCAGCCCTTGCTTTTATCGATGGACAGCGAACCGGGAAGTTCACAGAACCCTGTGTTATCGTCCTTGATCTACACATTCCCAAGCACGATGGCATGGCCATCCTGCGTGCCATTCGCCAGGACCCCGTAATGGGTCACATCAGCGTCGTGGTCCTCACCAGCATGGCCGATCCGAAGGATCAAATTGAAGTGAGCCGGCTGGGCGCGCACTTCAGCGAAAAGCCCATGGATCTCGCCGATTACCAGGTCCTCGCCGGTTTCATTCTCGACCTGTGCAAGCGCCACCTGGAAGCTATTGCATGATCGGGGTCAAGAATATCATCTAGACCTTACGGGGGCCCGCCAACGCAGCGGTGGACGTCAGGATTGCGTCTCCGCCAGCACAGCGCCCCAATGAAATCCAGCGCCAAATGCAGCGAAGCAAACCGGCCGCCCGGCTGCGATCTTCCCGGTTGACCACCACTCAGCCGCGGCGATTAACATCGAAGCCGAAGACGTATTCCCATACTCCCGTATATTCGAATAAAACTTGTCCGGTTCTAGACCCAGCGCCTTCGCGATGCGAATGATCAAGTTCTGGTTGGCTTGATGCATCAGAAAGACTTCAACATCCGCGGGCGCCACCCGGTTTCTGGCGAGCACTTCGCTAATCGCGGCGGGAATCTTTCGCGACGCTTGCAAGATCACCGATCGCCCGTTCATCGCGAGCGTGGCCTCAAACTCGAGCTTCAGGTCCTCGGCGAACGAGCCATCGGAATGCAACACCGAATCCACCACCCGGAGGATGCCGTCTCGCGCGCTCACTACGCAGGCGCCCGCGCCATCGCCGAACAGGGCCGCGACGCCGCGCTCCAGCGGTTCTTTCAGAAGGACCGTTGACATTTTCTCCGCACCCACCACCAGCACATTGCCGTAAACAGACGCCAGGCGGCTCGCAAGTGAGAGACCGAATAATGACCCAGCGCTTGCCATCGGCAGGTCAATGGCGGGTACACCCTCGCCTAATCCCAGCCCGTGCGCCGTGCCGGCCGCAGGTCCAGGAAAACGCCGTTCAGACGAGCCGGATGCCACCACCAGCATCCCGATGTCCGCCGCGGCGAGATCCGCGTTGCGCAGACAGTCCCGCGCGGCCGCCGTGGCGAGATCGGCTACGGTCTCGCTGTCTTCCGCGAAGCGCCGCTGCTCGATGCCGGAAACATCCAGGATCCACTGCGGCGTGGTATCCAGCTTCGGGGCCAGCTCAGCATTGGTAACCACGCGCGCGGGCAGGTACCGACCGAAGCCGCGGAGAAATGCCGGAGTCAGGCGCGCGTCTCCAGGTACTGGTCAATCCGGTCGATGGATTCAAACTTGCGCGGGTTAAGATCGGAATCCGGTATCTTGATTCCAAACTCCTTCTCCAGCGCGCTCACCATGTCCGCCAGCGCAAACGAATCGAGGTAACCCAAATCGAACAGCGATTCGTCAGCCGCTGGAACGCCGTCCTTCCCGGAAACCGATTGGATTACTGTAACGATTCGCTGCCGCCGGTCCACTCTGATTACTCCGTACGCGTCGAGACGAACATCTGGTATAGCTGCATCATATCCTGAAACATTGTATTGCCCAACAACCGGTAGCCTGCCGGCGTCAGGTGCACGTGATCGTTCTGCGAGAGTCCGGCTTGCACCCAGCGATTCACCGAGCCCGGTCCGCCCATCACGGCGCGCCAGTTCCAGAACGCGCACCCGTTTTCGGCGGCCACCGCGCGCTGAATCCCCACTACTTCATCCAGGTGACCGGAGCCGCGCGCGCCGAATCGAAAATCGGGCGGACCCACCACCAGGATGCTGGCCGCCGGCGCCGCGTTGCGAAAGCGCTGGATCAGACGCCGGAACCCATCGCGATAGGCCCCGGCATTCCAGTCGCGCTTTAGTGCTTCATTGGTGCCGTAGGCGAGCACGATCAGCGCTGCATTGCGCTCAGTGAGATTCCCCGCCAGTATGCTCTCATTCCAGTCGAGCAGCTGCGTGGCCTGCGCGCCGTTGATCCCCAGCGTCTCCCAGGTCACGCCGCCGCGATTCTGCGCCACCCATCCAAATAGCCGTACTGGAGCGGCATCCAGTGTCTTCAGCACGCAAATATGCGGTCCTGAAGTCGCCGTGAACTTGTAATAGCCCGGCCCGAATTCGCCATCCGTCGGAATAGCGCCAACCGCCCGATCGTCCACCGTCAGCTCCATTGCGCCGCCGCCCGGCTGCTGCAGGAAAAACAGCTCCAGTTCCTCTCCCGCCGCCGACATCGATACGCTCTGACCCGCCCGGTTCGTGGTCATGCTCACACCGCCGAGTCCCAGCCTTCCGTCATCCAGATGCCCCACCGTGCCCGCGGTTTCCCAACCCGGCGAGTTAGCGCTGGTGACATCGAACCGGCGGTATCCCCGATACGGATGCCCCGCGAACGAGAAGCCCGGACCACCCCATCCAAACTTGCCTTGAAACGCCTTCCGCAGCGCATCCGCCCAGTCGTCTGAAGCCGTGTGCGAATCGCCATAATGCAAAACGTGAATCCCATCCTTGTCCGGCGTCAGCCGGTAAAGCTGCTCGAAGAAGGTGACCAGCCCGGCCGCATTCTCGAAGGCCGTGGGCGCCGATTCAATGCGCGTATTGATCTCGGTGAGCGCCGCGGCTCGAATCGCGGGTGATGTAGCCGTTGTGGGAACGCGTTTCCTTACGCTCTTCCTTTTGGCCACCGCTAATGGCGCAACCGCCAGCGCCACCGCCGCCAGAAACGCCGGGAACCTCACTGTTTCACCACGGCTTTGGCCGGCGCGGAGGAGCGCTTTAACTTGTACCGCGCGTATCCATCCAGCAGCGCTTCATCCAGCAGCGTGCCCACTTTCTTGGCCCCGCCCGGCAGCGGATGCATAAAATCCGCGGTCACCAGGCGCGGCTGTGCGACATACCAGCGCGCCATGGTTCCCTCGCCGCCCATCGCTGCAAAGGTGTTGAAGAAGGCCCAGCCGGACTCCAATGCCACTTGTCTCTGGATCTCCACGACGCGCGGGAGAATGGGCACGGTGACAATTTCGCCGCTCAAATCCCGCTCGCCCCGGTCCATGGGAGCCATCACCAGAAACGCCGCGTCCGGCACCGCGTCCCGCACTCTGCGCAAGACCTCTCGCAATTCATCGGCGTAGTAACGGTCGATATAAGTCGGGAAGATGCTTTCATTGGTCCCGTAGTTGATGATAACCAGATCCGGATGCTGGTGACGCAGCTGCGCCGCCCAATGCTGCTTGTCGAAATAACGTAGCACCACCTGCACCTGCCCGCCGTTGAGTCCCAGGCTGTTATAAACGACGCCGGGTCCTTCTTTCTCAAAGCTCACGCCAAACAATCGAACCGGCCCGTTGCGTACGCGAATAGCGACTTCGCGCGAGCCTGCCGGCAGGGCCACCCGCGTGAAATCGGGTGTTCGCACATCGCCATCCGTGGCCACCTCGCCGATTGAAGCGTCATTCGCCTCGATATCCAGCTTTCCACCGCCAGGCTGCCGCAGGAATGAAATCTCCAGATGTGTGTGGTTGGAATTTTGCATTGTGAAGCGCGACCAGGCGCCCGCCCCGCCTTCGAAGCTGACTCCGCCCAACCCATGCAGTCCATCGTGGGCGCGTGCCTGGCTGGCTGGAGAGATGCGCCAGCCCCCCGATCGCAGCGATACTCCGCGGTGGCCATACCACGCCCACGGCTTGGCGATCAGAAAGAAACCGTGTCCGGCATCGCCGAAACGCTCCTGGAGCATGGAGCGCATATCCGCGGTAATGGAATCGGCCGTCACCGGCGAATCGCCGTAATGCAGCACGCGGGTGACGCCGCCAGCAGCTTCGGTTCGGGAGAGCGCTTCATAGAAAGGGCGCAAGTTGAGACCAGGATCCGCCAGAAACGGCAGCCCCGGCTCCGCGGACTTCCGAATGTCCGTGGCTTCCGGATACTTGGGCAACGCCGCTCGCGGAGCTCCCACTTTCAGTCCGGCCCGGCTGAGGCCCGGCACAAACCTTGCAGCGAAGACGAGCGCCGCAAAGGTGAGAATCGCTAGCGAAGTCTTGAGCGGCAGCTTCATGTCAGAATTTCGTATAGATAAAGGGAGCGGCGCCCGTCGCCGCGATGTACTGAATCCCGATCGCCAGCAGCGCCAGCGCCGCCCCTTGCACATAAAAAGGCGTCTTGCAATACCAATCCAGACTGCGCTGATACCATCCTTGCGGCACGAAGTGAGCGCATGCCGCGATGGCCAGGATCACGGCGAATCCCGGAGTCACGTTGACGAAACTGACGCTGAGCGATGCGATCCGTTGCAACACGTCCAGCGCTGCATCGACGCTGGGTGCGCGAAAGAAGATCCACGCGAACACTACAAAGTGAAATGTCGCGAAGCGCCGCGCAAAACGCGCCAGCGGGGCAGGCGAAGGCTTTATCGGACGGATAGTCTGGAACAACCGGTGAGTGGCCAGCCCGATCCCATGCAGCAGGCCCCACACCAGAAAGGTCCAGCTGGCGCCATGCCAGAATCCGCCGATCGCCATGGTCACGATCAGATTGAGGTAGGCAAACACCTTCCAGCGCGACCGCTGCCCCGGCAGCGAGAAGAACAAATAATCGCGGAGCCAGTTGGACAGCGAGATGTGCCAGCGCCGCCAGAAATTCGCAATGTTCTCGGCGGCGTACGGCCGGTTGAAATTAACCGGCAGCCGGATGCCCAGCAGTAGCGCCGACCCGATGGCGATATCGGTGTACCCCGAGAAATCGTAGTAGATCTGAAAAGCATACCCATACACCGCGGCCAGCGTTTCCATGCCCGAATAAAGCTTGGGAGTGTCGAACACACGGTTGATCAGATTCTCGCCCAGATAGTCCGCGATCAGCAGCTTCTTC
>JAYTVY010000275.1:0-2291 GCA_043743755.1 Bryobacterales bacterium
CAATTTGAACCCAAAGGTCTGGCAGGACTGCTGTACTGGTATCTTTTGCACCCCATCCACGCTGTGATGTTCCGAGGCATGTTGCGCCGGATCGCCGCGGCGGCTACCCCGGCCGTCTGCGCGACAGAAATACCGCCAGCCCCAGCGCGATTGCAATAATCGCCCACGACGCCGGCGGAACCACCACGAAGACGAAAGCGGCCTTCGGCTTGCGCGGCCCCCAGGCATCCGCTGCATAAATTGCCAGCGATCCCAGCGTCACCGCCAGCGTCACGGTGTAGAGTGCCGTACGTGTTCGAACCGCCCAGCGCTGCGAAACCAGCCACCCCCAGGCGAGGCCGGCGAATGGAGCGAGCACCCAAACCGTGAAGATTGTCACCAGTAATCCCGAACGGTTTCGATAACCGGCGCGGAGCATGAAAACCAGCGAGCCCGCCGCGCCGGCCAACACGCCGATCAGTGCCGCGGTGCGCAGCAAGCCAAGGAATCTGCTCATGTTAAAAACCTACAATTGCGGTCGCGGCAGCGTCACCGTCTGTCCGGGCAAAACGCCCTTGCGCCGCAGGTGGCGCTTCCACACACGCGTGCCGGCAGTGATGTAAAGCGTCTGCAGATCCTTTCCCCCGAACGCCAGGTTCCGCGCGCGATCCGTGCCGGGGTACCGGATGATTCCCACCACGCGTCCCGGTTGATCGCAAATCTGAATTCCCAGGTTCGTCGCTAGATACAAATAACCCTGGTCGTCGAAAGCCATGCCGTCGGCGCCCGATCGCAGTGGGCCGTCCTCAACGGAATCGGGAAGTTCCAAATGATAGAACGGCTCGCCGCTCGCGAGGCCGCCGTCCGGCTCAATCCGGAATGACCATGCCGCCCGTCCCGAATGGTCTGAGACCACCAGCAGTGACTCGTCAGGATTCACTCGCACGCCCGCCGGCGTCAACAGCGCGCCTTCCGATACCACCTTGCGCGCGCCCGCCGGATCGATCATCCATACGCTCCGCTTTCCAGGCTCGGTGAAGTACACCGCGCCGCGCTTCGTCACCGCCAGATCAATCGGCTCGATACCGGCCGAAAGAACGCTCACTTTGCCGTCCTGGGCATACGCCACCACGCGCTTGCGATCGCGCTCGGCGGCGTAGAGACGTCCGTCCGCATCGAACCCGAGGCTTCTGGCGCCGCCTGTATTCTCCTTGAAGAGCCCAGGCTTCCCATCGCCGCCGGTCTTGTAAATCTTCGAATCTCCCGCGTCGCAGAAATATAGCGTGCCCTCGCGATCCACGGCCGGACCCTCGGCTTGCTTAAAGCCGTCACCCTCGATTTCCCAATCGGACGCGGGATCCAGAATCTCGGTGATGAAATGACGCTCCACGCCGTGCCCTTTGCCGGCGGCGATCGGCTTGGGGTAGTCGCGCCACAGCCAGCGCAGCGCGGCCGGAAGAATCGCCGCGCCATGCTTCGAGTTGTGCCCCTCGGTTCCCATGACGTAGCTGTGATCGTATCCGGCATATGCCAGCGACATCGCCATCGCCGAGTTCCCGATCACCCACGAGCCCGAATAGAGATCCAGATCCTTCATGCCGTCCTGCAGGTAAATACGCAGCGGCTTGGGCTCCATTTTGCGGATCAAGTTCGCGTACACATCGCCGCCGCGCAGATTGGTGTAGCTCCCAATGAAACTGAGCACGCGCCGGAAAGCGTCGGGCCGCTCCCACGCCGCGGTGAACGCAGCGATGGCGCCGGAGCTTGATCCCGCAATCGCGCGATCGTTAGGATCGCCCGACAGCTTGTACTGCTTCGCCACTTCGGGGAGAATCTCCTCAATCAGAAAGCGCGCATAGCGGTTGCCCAGCCCGTCGTACTCGTAACTGCGGTTGAACCGGATCCCCGGCAACACTCCGGGATCGATAAAAATCCCGATGGTCACCGGCATGGCTTTCTGGTGAATCAGATTGTCAAACACCGTGGGAACGCGCCAGGCCCCCGTCTCATTCACAAACCCCGCGCCGTCCTGAAAAACCATCACACACGCCGGCTTGGACCCGTCATACTGCGCCGGAACATACACCCAGTAATCCCGCACAGTGCCAGGAAAAATCCGCGAATTCGCCCAAGTATGCCTGGTCACCGTCCCCTTGGGCACGCCGGCTTGCGGAAGCGAGTCCGGCCCCAGCGCATATTCCTGACAAAAGCCCCCCGTAGCAACCAGTAACACGCAAGCTAAGACTCTCAGCATTGTTCCCCGTACTATAACCCGCAGCCCCCCCCCGGCAGTTCCCACCCCCATTCCGAGC
>JAYTVY010000276.1:0-9890 GCA_043743755.1 Bryobacterales bacterium
TCTCACCATTCGGGGCTCGGAATCCGGCATGATTTTGGGCACGGCGGCATACATGGCTCCCGAGCAGGCACGCGGAAAGACGGTGGACAAGCGCGCCGACATCTGGGCGTTCGGCGTGGTCCTCTGGGAGATGCTCACGGGACGCCAGATGTTTGTGGGAGACACGGTCTCCGACGTCCTCGCGAGCGTCCTCAGAAGCGAGCCTGACTTCGGCGCGGCGCCGGCGCGAGTGCGGCCTTTGCTCGCGGCCTGCCTTGAAAAGGATCCGCGCAAGCGACTGCGGGACATCGGCGATTGGCGGCGGCAAATGGCCCCGGAGCATATTGCGGACACCGCACCGGAGCGGCGACGCAACTGGCTGCCTTGGACCGCGGCGGCGTTAGCGTGCGTCCTGGCCGCGCTGGGCGCCGCCTGGCTGCTTCGCACTCCCGAACAACAGCCTGTCTTGGAACTGTCGGCGGCGCTTCCAGAAGAGGCCGCGCTATCCCCGTGGGCGCCCGCAATTTCACCGGATGGAAAGCACATCGTCTTCGGCGCAATGCTGGGGGGCAAGAAGCAGCTCTGGATTCGCAATCTGGACGAGCTGACGCCGCGCGCACTGGCTGGGACCGAAGGCGCTCAGGACCCGTTCTGGTCGCCCGATAGCCGCTTCGTCGGCTTCTTCGCGGATCGAAAGCTCAAGAAAATCGACATCGCCGGCGGCCCCGCGATCCCGCTTTGCGACACGCAGATCGACCGCGGCGGAACCTGGAGCGCCGCCGGAGTCATCCTGTTTGGCATAGGCGTCGCCGATCCGATTGTGCGCGTACCAGCCGAGGGCGGCGTCCCGACGCAGGTGACGGAGAAAGATTCCGCGGTGCTGGAGAGCCATCGCTGGCCGGTGTTCCTTCCGGACGGCCGTCATTTTCTTTTTGTCAAACGCACACAGCAACCCGAGAAGGGCGGCCTTTATGCCGGCGACCTGGAATCGAAAGCGACCAAACGCATTCTCCCCATATTGTCGAACGCCGTATTCGTAGCGCCTGGATTTCTGCTATTCGTCCGGGACCGAACGCTCATGATGCAGGCGTTTGACGTGTCGCGTCTCGAAGTGACAGGCGAAGCCCGTTCCGTGGCGCAGCAAGTGGATTTCGCGGAGCGTAACGTTCAGGGATTCTTCTCGGCCTCGCAAACCGGCACGCTGGTATTTACAAGCGGAGTCCTGGCGAACGATCAAATGACCTGGTTTGACCGGGCCGGCCACCGCCTCGGCAGCATCGGTAAGGCGGGGGCGCTATTGTGGGTGGCTATCTCGCCGAAGGGCTACACCGTCGCCTTTGACTGGCAGGATCTGCAGTCCGGAACCTGGGACGTCTGGACGCACGACCTGGCGCACAACACCGACTCCCGGCTGACGTCGGACCCGGCGAACGACCGGTATCCGGTGTGGTCACCGGATGGGCGTTACGTCGTGTTCTCCAGTAGCCGCAGCGGCAAAATGCTGCTGTACCGCAAACTCTCGAGCGGAATGGGCAACGATGAAGTGTTGCTGGATGTGCCCAATTTCTGGAGTGCCACGGACTGGTCGCGCGATGGACGTTTCCTCTTCTTTCAAGTGAGCAGCGCGGCTAACAAGACGGATATCTGGGTGCTGCCGGATCCGAATTCCTCTCAACCGTCGAAGCCGTATCCGGTTCTGGACACGGATTTCGACGAGTCCGGCGCCGCCCTCTCACCCGATGGCCGCTGGCTGGCCTATGTTTCGGACCGAACGAGATCGCCGCAGGTCTACGTGATGAGCTTTCCCGACAAACAGAGCACGTTCCAGATTTCAACCAATGGGGGCACCAATCCTTATTGGAACGCCAACGGCAAGGAACTCTTCTATCGCGCCGGCGACGACATCATGAGCGTCGAGGTGCAGGCAGGCGGGCACTTCGAGCATGGTGTTTCGCGGACTTTGTTTCGATGCCAGATCCCGTTTGACCGCATCCTCACACGCTTCGCCGTGCATCCCGATGGCAAGCGGTTCCTGGTGATCACTCCGGAACAATCAGCCTCGCCGCAGCGCCTGAATGTAATCGTCAACTGGCAAAAAAACGTCCGGTGAGTTAGTTGGGCACTATTATAGCTGACGAACTAGCTTCTTTCAGAAATAGAGGATGCATGGAAACGCCCGATAGCTTGCGAGCCGCAATCGTCTACTTTGACGATTTCGAGCATTGCCGCAAGTACATGACCAAACTGCGGTGGCCGGACGGCGTTGTGAAGTGTCCCAGTTGCGGTTCGGAGAAAACCTTCTGGATTCCGAAAGAGCGGGTTTGGAAGTGCTACGGCAAGCATGACCATGCGAAGTTCTCGCTCAAGACCGAAACGATTTTCGAGGACTCGCCGTCACTACGAGGTAAATAAGCATGTGATGGCCAACGTTGAACCCGGTTCGACCTTGTTCACGGACGAGTACAACGCCTATCAGAGCTTTGCCGCCGGAGCAGTTCACGCATGAGATCATCAACAAACTAGAAGGCACGTATGGGAGCGTTGACCCTGTACACCTTCAGGCTAATGTGGACGAGCAGTCGTGCCGGTTCAACCGTCGCGATTTGAATGACGCCGAGCGGTTTGCTCTCGTCATGCGCCAGATCGTCGGAAAGCGGGTAACGTATGACGAAATGACTGGCAAGGTCCCAAGTTCATCTGAGACGCGTCCCTGAGACCACGGGGACGCGGGAAAAGGAACGGCAGCTGGCGTATACTGTGAACTAAATACCCAGCCGCTCAGCGAGAGTGGCTCTGGTGTTCAACCCGTGTTGCGCCACGGATTGATAGGTTCTTCAGCAGTCCTATCGAATCCGATTCCGAATCCAACCGCAACGTGGGCAACGTGAGGTTCATTGTCCCATGCCAAGCAGCGATAAACATATCGCGAATCTGATTCTCTGCGAGCAAGTTCTTCATGAAGGATCGATCAAAAGCGCGATTCGCATCATTGACCTTATCTACCTCGCGCCGCTTCGAGATTTCGCTAACTTTTTTTCCTTGACTTTTTTGCACCCAGCATCCCCAGAAGATCGCGCACAGCATTCCTTGGTTGTACGCATGGTTAGATCGAACAGTGGGGGACCTGCGGTAGTGGCGACGGCTCCGCCATACTCTTTCAACTACATTGATGTCAAGATTCCTTCTGTTGTCGGCTCGGCGGTCCTCGCGACAGAGTTTATTCCTGATGTCGCCTCACTGGAACCGTTGGGAACCTTTATGGTTCAAGCGTTGGTAGATGATTCGTTGGTTGCGCAGAGTCCCATTACGCTGCGACGTTCAGGCTGAATCGTGCGTTGGATTCTGAAGTCTGTTTCGGGCGTGGATCTCCGACACTATTCTCAGCGAACTTGGGAACAAAAGGGGCGGTCAGTTCCTGAAGAATTTCCTCTTCACTCCAGCCACCAGAAGATGCCTCAGCCAAGACACCGTCAATCCAATGGACCCAATCGGTTGCCAGGGGATGTTTGCTGCTCGGTTCAAAGTTGCACGATACAGGGACAAACCATCCCCGAAAGTCATCAAGCGATGACTGCCTGTGCCCCAACTTCCAAAGCGCTTCTAGAATCTTCATCTCAAGATGCTCGGTCATGAATGCAAAGATACCCAGCATCAGAATACCAGGTCACGAACTACAACGCAAGTTCAATGCCAACGAAGGCGGCTACCCAGCCCAGATTGATACTCTGGGCTGCACCTGCATCTACGATGAACTGGCTAGCCCCAAGAGCAAGCAACCGCCCGGAACGCGGAGCAAGCTTTACAAGTACTTTGATGGAAACCAGTCCGTCATGTTGTTGCATTGCTTTGAACTTCCATCCGGCAAATTGGGTGCCTCAGGAAAGATGGACCCAAAGCGGTTGCTGGTGAATGGAACTTTCTACTACTGCGATTGATGACCAACGCACGGGAATCTAATCATCGAAAACGAAAGCAGTTGAGGTTGCCCAATCCGCTCGCGCCGCCCTGGAAGACGACATACAGTTTGTGCAAGCCTTGCGCACCGGCAACCGGGATCGGGAAAGTGTGCCATGTCTGCCAGCCGCCGGTGACCGGCAAGGCCGCCTGGGCGATGATGGGGCCAGATACGGTGTCGAGGTGAAACTCGATTGTGGCGCCCGATCCGGCGCTGGCCCAGCGCACGTCTACCGCGCTGGGTCCGCTTCCGAAATCGACGTTGTCGTATTCGAGCCAGCTGCCGCCCGCGGAGTAGCCGATGTCGAAACCGCCCTCTGCGTCGCTGCAAGGCTCCGACTGCAGATTCGAAATCCGAGTGTAGCTGGAGGCCTGAATTTGTTGTGCGGCGGGGATAGTGTATCGGGGCAGCCGGGGCGGCGCCGGCCCGACGGATGCAACGCTGTCGCGTCCCGTGCCGCGAACGTCCGGGATCCAGGGCCATGTGAAGGTGACGCCCGCCAGCGCAGGCAGCGTATAGCGAAAGGCATGCTGGCGCCAGGAGACCTGAAATGTTTTGTCGGCGGCTGAGTCGTTATAGGCCACCAGGACCATCGTATGGCTGGGAGTTACAAACGCCGCGCTGATGAGGCCGGGCGCATTGGACGACCAGACCGCTGTCGAGCCCGGCAATACGAATTTGCTGAAGTGTCCCAGCGTGTAGTAGTCCACCGGATAACTCACCGCGCCGGTTTGCGAATCAATGGTCACCAGCGGCGAGCATGTTCCGCAGCCGCCGGAGTGAGGACCATGGTTCTGATCGAGCGCCAAGCCCCATTTCACGTATGAGCCGGCCCAGTTGCGCAGCGAGTGCACAATCATTTCGAAATCTTGTTTCACTTCGTCGGTGATCCAGGCGCCGCCGGATGCCTCGGTCACGAAGTTCTTCACACCAGGATGCAGGTTATGGAGGGCGGTCATAGCGCCCGGCGTGCCTCCGTACGAATGCCATGCAATGCCGCCGAGGTTCGGCGATGACGCCACGGCCGCATCGTTCAATATCGCTTGCGGGTAAGCCGGCTGATCCCAGTTGTGATCGTAGATCAGCACCTTGGTGGAAAGGCCGGCGGTTTGCAGCGCCGGCAGAATATTGTTCTTGAGCAAGCTGAGCTGCTCGACGCCGCTCATGGACATTCCCGGATAGTCGTCCGGAACAAACAGCGGCTCGTTCTGCAGCGAAATGTAATCCACCGTCACGCCCGCGGCCGAATAGGCCTGGAGATACTTAACGAAGTACTGAGCCAGCGCCGGATATGACGCCGCGGTGAGCGAGCCTTTGAGCATGGAGCCCGAGGTCTTCATCCAACCCGGCGGGCTCCAGGGGGTGGCCATCATTTTGAGCTGAGGGTTGATGCTCTTGGCCATTGCCAGCAGCGGGAGAACGCCGGCGCGGTCGTGATTAATCGAGAACGCGGCCAGGCTGGAATCGGCTACGCCGGCGGGCTGGTCATCGTAGGAATAGATGGTGCGGGAGAGATCCGAAGCGCCCATGGGATTGCGCAGGAAGCTGATGCCGATGCCCTGTGTATGGTCGAAGAGGGAGCGCATCACAGCCGGGAGATTCGCCGCGGGGAGCACTTCGGAGAGCAGGTATGCGGACGAATCCGTCATGGACGCGCCGAAGCCTTCGATCACCTGGCGGGTGGCGAGGTCGTCAATCGCGACGGTGGGAAGCGAGACATCCACGCCGCGGGCGAAGAAAATGCCGGGCTGGGGCTGGAGCAGTGCTTTGCGGTCATCGGTGGTGAGCCACACGCTGACGGCCTGGGCGGACAGCAGGGGCGCCAGCAACAGCGCGGATAAAAGAATCGCGCTTGTGCGGTGATCGTTCATTACGAACCATTATCCCGAATTGTGTATACTAAAAGGCACCCGTGCACTGGCTCAGATTGAGCTGAACGATGGCCCTGCGCGAGCGGTTCTGCCTGGTTTCTCCAAGTAAAGACGTCAATTTGCCAGCCGGCGGAGATCCAAGCCGATTTCCGCTGGACGTTCGTTTGGTATGCTCACGGCAGAGGATCGCAGCCGATGAAACAGTTCGCAGCCATATTGTGTTTGAGTTGTTCGCTTTTGGCGCCGGGGGCCGTTTTTGCGGCAGAACATCATCGTTATTACGATCGTGACCGGCGGGACTGGCACCGTTGGGACGACCATGAGAGCCGCGCTTACCGGCACTGGCTGATGGAAGAGCGGCGTGAGCGCCGGTATCGGGACTACAGAAGACTAAGAGCGCGGCATCAGCGTGAATATTGGCGTTGGCGGCACGAGCACGCCGATTGGCGATGACGCTCTGATTTGGCACATCCTCACGGCTGGCGTTAACACTTCCGCCTGGCAAGCGTCCTCACAATAGCGAGAAGCATGTGGAGAGCGTTATTCCTCTTTTTGCGAGCTTGAAAGCAGCGCCTGTGGGAAAGTCGCTGGTGGCGGCGGCGCGCGACGGGAGCCGGAGTGCGTTTGGCGAGCTGTACCAGCTATACGCGCGAATGGTGCATGGCATCCTGCTGGCTCGGGTGCCACATTCCGAAGTAGAAGACATGGTGCAGGACGTATTTCTTATCGCGCTGCGGCGGCTTTCCAGCCTGCGGGATGAGAGTGCGTTTGGCGGCTGGCTGGGGATGATCGCGCGGAATCAGGCGACCGATTATCATCGCAAGGCGCCTCTGCAAGTGGAGCTGAAGGAAAATGTTCGCCAGCAGAGTCCGGCGCCGCCCGAAGCGCTGGCGGTGCTGGATGCCATCCGGTCACTGCCGGATGCTTATCGGGAGACGCTGGCGCTGCGGCTGGTGGAGGGACTCACGGGGCCTGAAATCGCGGAGAAAACGGGACTCACCGCGGATTCGGTGCGAGTCAACCTGCACCGGGGGATGAAGCTGCTGCGAGAGAAGATCAACGGGCCGGGAGGGCCGGCGCAATGAGCGACTATTTGTGGGATAAGAGCGGCGCGCCCGATCCAGAAATCGAGCGGCTGGAAACGTTGCTGGCGCCGCTGGCGCACAAGGCCGGAAGCGCGCCGGAATTGCGAACGCGGCGGCCGCTGTATTTCGCACTGGCAATCGCGGCGTCGGTGACGATGGTGGCCGGAGCGGTGTGGATGATCCGGCAGCGGTCGCGGCCCGCCTGGACCGTGGCGGGAATGCCCTCGGTGACGAGGCTGGCGAAGGGCGATAGCTTGCAGACTAATGCCACGACGCGCGCGAGTCTGGGGATGGAGTCCGTGGGTGAGGTGGATATCGAACCCAACAGCCGCGTGGATGTTCTGGCGGTTCGTCCGGATGAGCAGCGGCTGGCGCTGCGCCGCGGAAAGATGGAAGCGCGCATCTGGGCGCCGCCGGGGCGCTTCTTTGTGAATACGCCGTCGGCCGTGACAGTGGATCTGGGCTGTGCCTACAGCCTGGAGGTGCAGCCGGATGGGACTGGGCTGGTGAAGGTGAGTGTCGGGTGGGTGGCATTCGAGAGCGACGGGCGGGAATCATTTATTCCGGCGACGGCCGCGTGCATCACAAGGCCGGGCAAGGGTCCGGGGACTCCGTGGTACGAGGACGCGCCGGAGGCGTTTCAGAAAGCGCTGGAGCGGTTTGATGAACGGGGCGATGTGGGAGCTATCGATACGATTCTGGGGACGGCGCGGGCGAGAGATGCGATTACGCTGTGGCATCTGTTGCGGCGCGTGCCCGCGGATCGGCGAGGGGTTGTGTATGACCGTCTGGCGCAGTTTATCGCGGTTCCGCCGGATGTGACGCGAGAGGGGATTCTGGCTGGGGATCCGAAGATGATCGATGCGTTGTGGGATACGCTGGATCTCGGAAATACGGCGTGGTGGAGGTTGTGGAAGAGCAAGACGCCCGCAGGTAAATAACGGGCCCAGCCAGGCAAGATATGATGGGGTGAAGGGCTGGTCACCCGCTTATGAAGGTGCTTTTATTTGTGCTGTGCGCCACGGTGGGGATGGCGCAAGTGCCGGTTGTAAATCCGGACGGCGTCGCGAATGCGGCGGATTCCGAGAAGCCGGTTACCCCGGGAGAACTGGTCGCGATTTACGGGACGAATCTGGCGCCGCGCACCGAGGTGGCAGCGGTGATTCCACTTCCAAAGTCGCTGGCCGGCGTCACCGTGACATTCAATGGCATTGCGGCGCCGCTGCTGTTCGTATCGCAGGGGCAGATCAATGCGCAGCTGCCGTGGGAACTACCTTCGAGCGGAACGGTCAGCATGGTGGTGAACAACGGCATGGCATCCACCACGCAGAACGTGCCGGTGATACCTCTATCGGCCGGCATATTCGCGATCTTTGGGCGGGCCATCGCGATCGCGGCCGACGGATCGCTGGCGGCGCCCACGGGCTCGATTCCCGGCCTGCCCGCACACCCGGTGAATCCAGGTGACACGCTGATCATCCTGGCCACGGGGCTGGGGCCCGTTACGCCGCCCGCGGTTACCGGGGCCGATTCGCACGACGCTATTCGACAAACCATTACTAAGCCCACGGTGCTGGTGGGCGGCGTGCGCGCTCAGGTGCTGTTCTCGGGTCTCTCGCCGCAATTCGTCGGTGTGAATCAAGTGAATATCGTGGTGCCGCCGAATGCGCCGCCGGGTGACCATGTGCTTTTGGAGATCGCGGCAGGGAACATGGTGACGCTGGGAGGATTCAGCATCGCGGTGAACCAGGGCTGGCCGCAGTGGGGCCAGAACGCTCAGCACGACAATGCGACACCATCGGCGGGCCAGAGTCTGAACAACCGGCTCACCGATATTGTTTATGATCCGCTAGTGCCCCAGCTTCAGGCGGCGGGCGGGGGCGATCTGCTGGCGCACTATCAAGTGCCGCTGGTGGATGGAAACGATTTCTTCATGGAGTTCAAGTCCGGCACCGTGAACGCCAACAATCCGGTGTTCGCCGGCGAGACGTGGGGCGAGAACAAATTCACCTGGCAGAACGGGCTGGCATCGCTGGCGTGGTCCTACACCAGCGACTGGAAGGCGCTGGGATCACTCGACGATTTCTGGGAACCGGTATTCCATCCCGCGCTGGCGAATGGCGCGCTGTACGTGCCGGGCGCCAACGGGAGCATCGTCAAGGTGGACCGGACGACGGGTCTCGCGATTCAGCGCATCAGCCCATTTGGAAACGATCCGAACACGTACACCGTCAGCCCCATCACTTATGACGGCAACGGCAATCTGTACTACAACGCGATCCAGATCGTGGTGGGCTCCCCCCAGAACGGCGGCTTTTACGCCAACGACGCGCGGGATTCCTGGCTGGTGCGAGTGCGGGCTGACGGAAGCTCGGCCATAGTCAGTTATAAGGCGCTAACTTCGCCTGAAGCGCCCGCGGCCAGCGGCGCCTGCGAAACTTCTTTCTCTAACGCCACGCTGCCGTGGCCTCCCAGTCCCACGGCCGTGCCGGGAAATATTGCGTGCGGAACGCAACGAGTGGGGTTAAACATCGCTCCCGCCGTCGCACCGGACGGGACCATCTACAGCGTGACGCGCGCGCACTTCAATGAGCGCTACGGATTTTTGGTGGCGGTGAATCCCGATCTCACAAAGAAATGGGCCGCGTCACTGCGGGATCGCTTGAACGACGGATGCGGCGTGCCGGTTTCAGCGGGAGGCATCCTGCCCCCGAACGGCGCGCCGGGCGGATGCCGCGCGGGCGCGAAGCTCGGCGTGGATCCGGCGACGAATCGTCCGGGCGCCGGCCGGGTGCAGGATTCCGCTTCGTCGTCGCCGGTGATTCTGCCGGATGGATCCATCCTGTATGGCGCGTATACGCGCTACAACTACGCGCAGGGACATCTGATGCAGTTCACAGCGAGCGGACAATACGCGCGGGCGTTCGGTTTCGGCTGGGATGAAACACCGGCGATTTATATGCACGGCGGAACATGGTCCGTGGTGACAAAGAATAATCA
>JAYTVY010000277.1:0-3317 GCA_043743755.1 Bryobacterales bacterium
GGAGATCGCGGCTTTGCTAATCGCGGCGGGGGCGGACGTGAACGCACGGCACACGGAAGCCGGGTCGACGCCGCTGCACTACGCCATCCTGAAGGGCCATACGGACATCGCGGCGCTGCTGCTGGAACATGGCGCCAAAATGGGCGCGACGGACTTGCACCTGGCGGCGGGGCGCGGGTCTGGCGTCATGCTGGAGCTGTTGCTGGATCATGGCGCCGACATAAAAGCCGTCGACGATGCCGGCGCAACAGCGCTGGACGAGGCCTGCCGGAAAGGACAGATCGACACGGCTCGCGTTCTGCTGGCGCGGGGAGCGGATCCGAAAAGGCGTCAGCCGGAAACCGGGATCACGCCGCTGCACGAAGCCGCCGTGAAGGGGTACGGAGACATCGTGGCCATCCTGCTGGCGGGGGGCGCGGATGCGGCGGCCAAGGACAACACGGGCGAGACGGCGCTCGATTCCGCGTTGGCCGCCGGGCAGCGTAGTTCGGTGGAAGCGCTCATGCGGGGCACGCTGAAGACCGCGCTTCCGCAAGGCACGCCCCGCTTGCTGCGAGACGCAATCCTGCGAGGACGGCTGGATTCGGTGGCGATGCTGCTGGACCTCGGCGCCGATGTAAACGCCCCGGGTCCGGAATCCTCGACGCCTTTGGATGACGCCTGCCTGAAGGGCAACGCGCGCATGGTGGATTTGGTGCTCGCCCGAGGGGCGAAAGTGAACCTGCGCACGCCGGCCGGGGCCACCGCGCTGCATGAAGCCGCCCTGTCCGGCAATCCGGCGGTGATTACGCTGCTGCTCGACCGGGGCGCCGAGATCGATGCTCGCGACCGCGAGTCAAGCGCGACGCCGTTACACTACGCGATATCGATGGGACACCGCGAGGCGGTGGAGACGCTGCTGTCACGAGGCGCGGATCGAGCGGTGAAGAACAGCCGAGGCAAGACGGCGATGGACGTCGCGGTGGAGAATGGAGCGGGGGAAATTGTGGAGTTGTTGCGGAAGGTGAGGCCTTAGATTCAGGGTCTCGTTCTCCAAGGGAGTGGAGGTGCAAGTCATCTCATCCGCACCAAGGATTCCAGGCGGCCGCAGACAAGATCACCTGCGGCGATCTGATTGACGATCTCCTTGAGCGCACCAAGACGGCATGAAACAAGACCGAATCTAATAATCGCTTTTCTCTTGCTCAAACTTGCTAGGCATTGCGCTATGTTGTTGATATGAGCACCATCAGGACCCTTTCCGTCACCCTGCCTCCCGAAATGCTCACGCGGGCTGAGGAACTGGCTAAGAAGGAACACCGCACCATGAGTGAGCTGGTGTGCGAGGCGTTGCGCCAGTACGAGCGCAAGTCTTGGTGGGATGAGATGAACGCCTATGGCCGCGCCAAGGCCAACGAACTGGGACTGACGGAAGCCGACGTGATACCCGCGATCAAAGCCACCCGCAAAGAACGCGCGCCACGGGTTTGACAACTCCCGCAGCCTTCTTGTATGCTGGTACAGTTTGGCGAGTTGCGTAATCTGCTCCCGAGCTACCACTGCCTCAAGTGAGTGCTGTATATAGGATAGGCAGTCCGGCCGGGGGCCGGCCCCGAGGTTCTGACGGATTTCAAGCCGTTTGGAGCATGGGCTAGTCCAGAGAAGTACCCTCGCAGATTTGCAGAAGTCGTTTTTCGAGCAGGGTTCGTTTGCCCTGTCCTGGGATCGTATCACCAAGTTTTTGTCAGAGAGGATTTTCGTGCCGACGTTCAATCAACTCGTGCGAAAAGGGCGCAAGCCACCGCGGTACAAAACCGCGAGCCCGGCGCTCCAGGCTTGCCCGCAGAAGCGCGGCGTATGCACGCGCGTATACACCACTACGCCCAAGAAGCCGAATTCGGCTTTGAGGAAAGTGGCCCGCGTGCGGCTGACCAATGGAATCGAAGTCACCACGTACATCCCGGGGGTTGGACACAACCTGCAGGAGCACTCGATTGTGCTGATTCGCGGGGGGCGCGTGAAGGATCTGCCGGGCGTGCGCTACCACGTGGTGCGCGGAACGCTGGATGCCGCCGGAGTGTCCGGAAGGCAACAAAGCCGGTCGAAATACGGAGCCAAGCGGCCGAAGGGACCGCAGAAGTAAACCATGCCACGCAGACGCAGACCTGAAGCTCGCGACATCCTGGCCGATCCCGTCTACAATTCGACGCTGGCCGAGAAGTTCGTCAACTCGATGATGTGGGACGGCAAGAAAGCCACCGCGCAGAACATTTTTTACAGCGCCATGGACACCATCCGTGAGCGCACCGGCGACGATCCGCTGAAGCTTTTCAAGAAAGCCGTGGAGAACGCCAAGCCGCTGCTGGAAGTGAAGACGCGCCGCGTGGGCGGCGCCAATTATCAGGTTCCGGTGGAAGTGCCGAACAATCGCAGAACCAGTCTGGCCATCCGCTGGATCCTCATCAACGCCAGATCGCGCCCGGAAAAGGGCATGCCCGACAAGCTGGCCAATGAGTTGAACGACGCCGCCAACATGCGCGGCGGCGCGATCAAGAAAAAGGACGATGTGCACCGCATGGCGGAGGCCAATAAGGCATTCGCGCACTATCGCTGGTAAGCCCGGTTCGCCGGGGCGTGTTTAGCAGGTAAATTTTATGGCTCGCACAGTAGCAATCGAAAAGGTGAGAAATATCGGCATCATGGCCCACATCGATGCCGGCAAGACCACAACTACGGAACGCATCCTGTATTACACCGGCCGGACCCACAAGATCGGCGAAGTGCATGAAGGCACGGCCATCATGGACTGGATGGAGCAGGAGCAGGAGCGGGGAATCACGATCACATCGGCCGCCACCACGTGCGAGTGGCGCGATCTGACCATCAACATCATCGATACCCCCGGACACGTGGATTTCACCGCGGAAGTGGAGCGCAGCTTGCGCGTTCTGGACGGCGCGGTAGCCGTTTTCGACGCAGTGGCGGGCGTACAGCCGCAGTCGGAAGCAGTGTGGCGTCAGGCCGACAAATACGGCGTGCCGCGAATTTGCTTCATCAACAAGATGGATCGCGTGGGCGCGGATTTTTACCACGCCATCGATACCATTGTCGACCGGATGCGCTGCCGGCCGGTGGCGATCCAGATCCCCATCGGCGCCGAAGATCAGTTCAAGGGAATCGTGGACCTGGTCCGTATGAAAGCGATTGTATGGCGCGACGAGACGCTGGGCGCGGAGTACGATGAAGTCGAGATCCCCGCCGAGCTGCTTGAACAAGCCAAGGAATACCGCGAAAAACTGATCGAAGCAGTGGCCGAGCACGATGACGCGCTATTCGAG
>JAYTVY010000278.1:0-11056 GCA_043743755.1 Bryobacterales bacterium
CCTCGCCGTCGTCGCCGGCCTGGGCCTGGTGGCGATCGCGGTGGTGCTGTGGCTCCTGGTCCGTTCCGTCACGCCGTTGTCGGGCACCGAGACACTGCCCGGGCTGTCGGCCGACGTGAACGTGGTCTTCGACAGCCTCGCCATCCCCCACATCACCGCCGCCAGCGACACCGACGCCTTCGAAGCGCTGGGATACCTGCACGCGCGCGAGCGGCTCTGGGGCATGGAGGTCCTGCGCCGCGCCGCCGAGGGACGGCTGTCCGAGATCCTCGGCGCCGCCACGGTCCCGACGGACCGGTTCTTCCGGGCCGTGGACATGGCGCGCGCGGCCGATGCCAGCCTGGCGATGCTTCCGGCCCAGACGCGGTCGCTGCTGAACGCGTACGTGCGCGGCGTCAATCGGTGGATCGACGCGCCCACCCGTCCACTGCCGCCCGAGTTCCGCATCCTCCGCTACACGCCAGAGCGCTGGACCGTGCGCAACTCGTTCGAGATCGCGCGGCTCATGGCCTGGGACCTGCACAATGCCAGCGCGGAGCTCGAACTCGCGGGCGTGCAGGCGCGGCTGGGCGACCGGGTGCGCGACCTGTTCCCGTGGGTCCCGACGCTCGAGCTGACGTACTTTGCGTCTTTGAAGATCCGCATGTCAGGCTGTCTGCGCCTCCATCGAATGGGCCGGCGTCATGAACGCATAGCTGAGGTTGTCGCGATAAACAGAATCGATGGAATCGTCAACGGGCATTCCCTGCCGGCGATAACCGCAGCCTTCCAGCAGATCCAGAGTGTACGTCTGGAGCAGCCGCTGCATCCCGCTGAGGACGTCGAGCTCCATTCCTTGGACGTCGATCTTCACTCCGTCAATCTGCTGGCGCCCGCCGGCTATGCGAAACCACAACCAATCCAGCTTCGCGACCATGACGCTTTCCCACGGGCCCGATGCCGCTTCGAATCCCACCACCATGCTTCCGCTGGTCTGAAATTGACGGAGCTCCAGGCTCTCCGCGGTACCCAGCGCCACTGGCACCACCGCGATCTGCGACAAGCCGTTAATGCTCACCGTTTCCGACAAGCACCCGCAGGTAGCCAGCTTCGGCTCAAATGCGAAACCTCGCCCGCCCGGCCCTGCCAGGCCCGCCAGCGACATCGCCGTGTACCCGTAGTTCGCTCCTATGTCCAGCCAGGGTTCGCCCTCGCGCACGGTCTTCGCGAACCAGGAATTTACATCCGGCTCCGTCCGTCCCGTAAGAGACGTGAAGTTGTGGTACCAGGAGGTGACCATCTGGCGGCCGCGCAGCGGTCCCGCCCAGATGCGATGAGCTCGAACCCGGCGCGGCAAGCATCCCCGCAAGAGACTTTTTAGTTTAGATGGCATGCAGCGAAGTCATTCCAATTCCGGTAGTCAAACCCTAATTTGAGGCAAAGACGGTCGCCGTACGACAGCCAGTTAGTAACGGGGGTACCAGTACTAGCTGGACACAGCGTACTTGTCCGTGAAACCGTACGCGCCGAACAGCCGCCGGTAGGCTTCCATCAGCGCGATCAATATCCAGACTCCCCTGAAGTTCTCGATGCTGATGGTTATTCCGCAGAGCATCAGGATCAGCAGCGCGCACAGCATCGCCCGCGTGGCGAACGGGAAGCTGCGCCGCCGGGACCAGCGGTCCATGGCCAGCGCGATCGCATATCTCGAGAACGCCAGCGCAAAGGCAGCCACGCCCAGAATTCCCGTCTCGGCCGCGATGCCCAGAAAGGTGTCGTGCACGGCGCCGGTTTGCGTCGGGTCAGGCTCATCCAGCGGCCGGAAATTGCCGCGGCCCACGCCGAAGAGCGGTGAGCTGCGGAAACGTTCCCAGGCGTCGTCCCAAAGCTGCTTGCGATCCGAAGCGGCTTCGTCGTTGACGTTGGTGGTAGCGGTGGCCAGCCGCTCGGTGTACGGCGTGGAAGCCAGCAGATCGTCGCGGCCCGGAATAGCGGCCACGGCGGCCACCACCACGAAAACCGACGCCGCGGCGATGAATCTCGCTCTCCAACTCATGGACACTGCCGCCAGCAGCGCCAGCACGCAGCTTAGCGACATCATGGTGCCTCGCGACGCCGAGAAGAAGATCCCCGCCGCCAGGATGGCCATCACCGGCACAAGCCACTTCCGCGCCCGCGGGTCTATCTGCCACAGCAGAATGCCGAGCACGATGCTCAGGGCAAGGTAAGAAGCGAACAGATTGGCATCCCCCAATGTCCCCTGCGCCCGGAACATCAGTGCGTAGTCATTCTCCACGCCGGTCATCTGATAGGAAAGCGATCCATAAATGCCAATAGCCGAAACTCCCGCGCTGCCCAGGAGCCACGTCTTCAAGGCCAGCCTGAAATCGTCGCGCGATTCCACGGCGTTCACGCAGATGTAGAACTGCAGCCAGAGCGACAGAATCTTCAGCGTTTCCACGGCCACGCCGATCAGCCCCTTGGCCGCCAGCGTGTCGCTGAAATTCGCGATCAATGAAACCACAATTGCAAACGCCGTGAAGCAGCACAGACCCAGCGACGGCAGCACCAGCCTGCGCTGAAACGCGCGCCAGAGCAGGAATGCCACGCCCAGCGGCAAGATTAGATCCGAAGCCGCCAGGTTCATGCGCTTGCCTCCGAGAGCGAATTCCCCGGTTATCGGCATCGCCACGATGAACGCCGCCAGCAGCGCCCGCCGCGCCCAGGTGGCCGAAGATGAATGCGCTCCCGTCATCGCGCCGCGGAATCCGTCTGCGGCAGAGCCACCGTACTGGCCCCAAAAAGTAGAACCACCCAGGACTTGATCAAGATTAAATACGCCGTATACATCACCAGATACAGGTCCAGCCAGAAGGACTGGCGGCGCACGTATTCCAGATCCATTTCGAGCCGCATCGGCAAGATTACTTTTTTGTAGTGTTCCTGCGGATCCATGCCTCTCGTATCGATCACCGAAAGCTCGGGAAAGAAGCGGACTTGCGGGAATCCCGTCAGCCCCGGAGCAACGTCCAGAACACGCCGCTGCGCGGGCGTGTAGCACTGCTCCGCAATTTCGAGATCTTCCGGACGCGGCCCGACGATGGACATCTCCCCGCGGACGATGTTGAGGATCTGGGGCAGCTCGTCGATCTTGAAAAGCCGCAGCAAGCGTCCCGCCGGGAATACGCGCGGGTCTGCTTTGGCCGTAAACGCTCCGTGCCGGTCCGCGCCAAGGTGCATGGTCCGGAACTTCAACTCATCGAATGGATGCCCCCGATAGCCGGCCCGTCGGGCGTGATAGAAAATCGGACCCTTCGAGGAAAGCTTGATCAGTAGCGCGCAGACCAGCATCACCGGGCCCAGGAAAATAAGCGCGAGGCCGCACAAGGCCAGATCGAAACAGCGCTTCGCAAAAGGAATCGGGGGCTTGCGGGAACGCATCGCTAGTCTCCCTGGGTGCCCGTCGCGGAAATAAAATGCAGCCGCCGGCGGCGGTTCGCCTCGATCACCTCGCCGATGGAGGCACAGACATGATCCACCTCCGCTTCGGTCATACTCGGGAAAATGGGAAGCGAGATCAGCCTCTGCCACTCCCTGGATGCCACTGGAAAGTCCGAAGCGCGGTATCCGTAGGTCTTGCGATAGTACGGATGCAGATGCAGAGGCATCCAGTGCACCGTGGTGACGATTCCACGTTCTTTCAAGTGCTCGATGAACTGCGCGCGATCGATGGCCAGCTCATCCAGCGCCAGCCTGATCCCGTAGATGTGCCAGGACGGCATGCGGTCTTCAGCCGGCTGTGGAGTTTCCACAAATTCCCGATAGGCCGATAGACGCTCCGTGTACATGGCTGCGATGCGCGTGCGCTGCTCGCAAAACAGGTCGGCCTTTTCCAGCTGTGCCACTCCGATAGCGGCCGCCAGGTCGGTCAGGTTGTACTTGAACCCAGGAGCGACCACTTCGTAATACCAGGAGCCCTTGCTTTCAAAGCGGCTCCAGGCGGATTTGGAGAGCCCGTGCAAGGACATGGTGCGCGTTCGATCCGCAAGCTCCGCGTCCGTGCTGACCACCATGCCGCCTTCGCCGGTGGTGATGCATTTATTCGCGTAGAAGGAAAAGCAGGTCAGCGGCGACGTGGTTCCTACGGATCGCCAGTCTCCGCTGGCATTCCGGTAGGACGCCGGCAGCGTATGCGCCGCATCCTCGATCACCGTCAGGCCCGCATAGGCCGCAATCTCCGAAATCTGATCCATGTCGGCCATATACCCGCCGTAGTGCACCGGGATCACGGCTTTGATAACGGCATCGCTGCGCCAGGCATCCAGAGTCTGCCGCATTGCCGCCGGGTTCATGCACAGGCTGTCTTGGTCGCAATCCACCAGTACCGGACGCGCTCCCAGGTGCCGCACCACCGCGGCCGTCGCCGCGAAGGTCATGGTTGGCACCAGACCCGCGTCGCCCGGCCCCACGCCCAGCGCTTCCAGCGACAGGTGGAGTGCGGCCGTGCACGAGTTCACCGCCACCGCATGCGGGACGCCCAGATACTCGGCGAACTTGGCCTCAAACTCACGCACCGCTTTCCCCGTGGTCAGCCATCCGGAGTCAAGCACCGCGTTGACTCTTTCTTTCTCTCGTTCATCCAGACTGGGGCGAAAATAAGGGACGTTCATCGTCTTTCTCCTCCGGGTTACCAGCGCGAGGTTCCTTGAATCGCTGTCTTGATCCACTTGCCGTTCTGCGTGAATCGAAGCGCGGTCAGCTCAATCGCCTCGGGCTTGTATTTTTCTATTAATTGAAGTTGCTTCACCAGCTGTACGTTGCTGTAGGTGGCGTCGCGATAGTCCGACACCGCGCCCGCCAGCAGGTGCTTTCGGATTTCGGCGACGCCATCCTCCACGCTCACCTGGCAAGTGAAACCCAGGCGCTCCTGAATCTTGTCGAAGCACACTCGATAAGTTCTGGCATCGCTGTTGGTGATGTGCTCCACTTCCAGGCCCGGCTCGATTTCCTGAATTTTGGCGGCCAGCTCTGTAAGCGTCAGGTTCATTGAATCGGATCCGACGTTGAACACTTCGCCGCTCACCAGCTCCAGAGGCGCGCGGAGCGCCGCCCGGAACGCCGCCGAGATGTCCCGTACGTGGATGAATGGGCGCCACTGCTCGCCGTTGAAGATGACGATCTTCTTTTCCTGCGCGGCCTTGGCGGTCAGCAAATTTACTACCAGATCGAAGCGCGGCCGGTGCGACCATCCGAACGCCGTGGCCAGCCGCATGATCACCGGATGAAAGTCTCGGCCCTGGGCATTCAGAAGCACGCGTTCGGAGTCGATCTTCGTAGCCGCATACAGCGACACCGGATTCAATTCCGATTTTTCGTCCACCACTTCCTGCGCCGCCCCATATACGCTGCAGGTGGATGCGAACAACACTCGCGAGACGCTGGAGGCGCGGCATACATCGGCCAGCAGGCGCGTCGCTGCCAGGTTGGTTTCCAGCGTTTCATCCTCGCTGATCGCGCAGGCGGGATCCCCGACAATAGCTCCCAGGTGGATAACCGCATCCACGCCCTTCACGGCCTTCACCACCGGCGATACTTCGCGGAAGTCGCCCTGCACAAGCTCGAACGACGGATGATGATACAGGTCGCGAATGGCCTCATCCCCGTACAGCAGAACGTCCAGCACACGAACACGGTACCCTTCAGCCAGCAGATCGCGAACCAGGCCGCATCCGATGTAACCGGCGCCGCCTACCACCAGTACTTTGCGGATGCTCCGCTCTGAGGCTGGCCGGGTCGATTCCAGAATGAAGATCTTATCCAGATATTCCATCAGCAGACGCCCCCCGCATGCTCCCGCGAGAGTGATGGCGTACGCGATGAACAGCGCGCTGCGCGGGATATACCCGGCGGGCAGCTTGAAAAGATACACCACGGACACAAAAACGATGTACGCCAGAGAGGTAGCCTGCGCCAGATTCACCAGTTTCTGCCGCCGCACGTACAGCCGGTTGCGCGTGTAGACGTGGAAAATACTGAACGCCGCCAGTACGCTGGCAGCCAGCAGCGGCGCATAGCTTTCGAAGAATCTGAGGAATTCTCCTGCCGACGTGCCGGGCGAGCCGCCCGGAGTTTCAAAGCTCTTCGCCAGCAGGCGGATGCCCAGGCCTGCCGCCAGCGACCCTAGCGCCAAAGCTGCGTCCGCCACGGCCCGCAGAGCAATCGAGGTTGTTCGAGATCTCACTGTTTTTTCACCCTTCCAATTCGCTTAGAACCAAACCGATCAAATTCGCCCGTGCGCCGCGCATCTTCTTCGCCTGCCTCCGGACTTCGCTGGACCGGCTGGCGCCTGGGCGCACTGTCAGCACCGCAATATCCGGAATCTTCCAGCAGCGCTCGGTTATCCCAGCCGACACCACCGCCGGGAATCGAATCACCACCACCGGAAACTCCCGCGTCACCGCGCCGTGCAGCCACCGGAATCGCTTTTCGAACTCCCGCGCACCCAGCCGCGTCCGCATCGCGCCGGCGGGCATCACAAACACGCCGCGCCGGCGCGTCTCATGAATGCAATCCAGGCGCAGATCGGGTTCGGACGCTACGCACTCGAATAACCCAGGGCTCGAAGGTATCCGCAGAGAACGCGCCAGCGCCGGACGCTCCAGATCTAGATCGATTATCAGAGTGTCCAGGTTCAGCGTCTCTCTCAAAATCAGCGCCAGCCCGGCGGCAAAAGTTCCATCCTCGTTCGCGGACGGACAGATCCCGATCGAAAGCCGCTCTTCCACCGGCCGCTTCGCCCACACGTGTGCCGCCAGTCGCGTCCATTCGCTGGAACACTCGGCGTCCACTGGCTCCGGCAACGCGAGCCCTCGCGTATCTTCCAGCAAATTCGCCTTGGCGAGATATCCGAAGTACCTCAAGCGCTGAACGTTCGGCTCGGGCGGGGACGGCAGCAGGTAGTTAGACATGGCTCGCCGCCATTAATTGTTTTGTACCCGCCAGTTCCCGGTTGGATGCCAGGAGTTCGGGCAGCGGGAGGTCGCGCAGCACGTCCCACACCGTGTCTTCACTCACGCTCTGCTCGCCTCGCGACCATGCCAGCGCCAGCGTTTGATGCGCCAGCTGGTTGATTCGCCGTGGAACGCCCCGCGTAGCCGACGCCAACAGCGCTGACGCTTCGTCGCTGAACAGATTGGAATTCGCTCCGGCCCGCGTTACGCGGTGGTAAAGATATTCCGCCGTGAGTTCCTCGTCGAACGGCCGGATGACGCAGGAGACGTCGATGCTCTGCCGCAGCCGCTCTAGTCCGGGCGCGCTTAACCGCCGCACGAATGACGGATGTCCGGACAGCAGAACGTCCAGCAGTTTGGCCGTGTCCGTTTCCAAGCCGCACAATGCCTGCAGTGTGAGCAGGGCATCGTCCGAGAGCTCGTCCGCATTGTCGATAGCCAGCACCACTCGCCGCCCGCTGCTGGCTTTGCCCGCCAGCACATGCTCCAGGGCGCGCAGCTTCCAGTAAGCGCCCGGCCTCGTCCCCGAGATCCCAAACTCCATCAGAGACGCGTCCAGCAGCTCTTCACCGTTCATCGGGCCGCTCAAGAATGCGCAGTCGGCCGTGTTTCCGATGCGCTGCCGCAGGGAATTCAACACCAGCGTCTTGCCCATGCCGGCCGCCGCCGCCATCAATCCGCAGCCCCGGCGTTGCACTATCACGTAGTACAGCGCGGCCAGAGCTTCTCGATGATCCGGCCCCAGGAACAGGAATGCCGGATCGGGCGCTACGCCGAATGGGTCCGAGGAAAGCTGGAAATGCTCCAGAAACACCTAGGCGCCCCCTCGCACGAATCTTGCCAGCACCGGAACGCGGGCAGCCGTTTCGGCCTGCCGCGAAGTCCGCACGGGTTGATCCATCGAATCCACCGCCAGCGCCGTGGCCATCGAGAGCAGCGCTCCCGCCAGCAGTGCCAGCAGCACGATAAACGATCTGTGCCGGTCCACCGGCAGCACTGGAACCGACGCCGCTTGCATCACGGAAACGTTCAAGATGCGCTGCTTGTCCATTTCCTCCGCGATTCGCGATTCTTCCTGCTTTCTGCGATACAGCAGATAGTTTTCCTCGGCGATCTTTTGCCGCCGCTTCAGGTCTTCATCCCCAGTGGTAGCGCGCACCAGATTGCCCTGAGTGCCGGTTTCGGTTCGCAGGTTGGCCGCCACGCTCTGTTCCTTCGCTCGGAGCCCGGCCGCCAGCGTCTCGGTCCGCAGCAGCTCGGCTTCCACCGTCTGTCTCAGGGGATTCAGCGCGTCCACCTTGTCCACCACGCGCGGCGCCAGTTCGCGGTCCAGCGCCGCCCTGGTATCGCGAATTTGCTGGTCTACTTCTTGCACCAGCCGGTAGCCCGGATCGTACTTGGTCAGCAGCTCCGTGCGCCGGTTCTCCAGCTGCAGCTGCATGGTCTTCAATTTCTCGATCAACGATTCGTTGCGCGCGCTGCGATTTTCAGAGTTGACCGTGGAGGGCAGCGCTTTAAGCTGCGCGCGCAGGGTCTTGGCGCGATCTTCGGCTTCCCGCATCTGCGAGCGCACGTCATTCAGGGTGGTCTGCAGGTCCGCGCGCCGCTTCAAGCTGGCGTCCTTTTGCTGGTCCAGCATCGAGGCGCCCTTGCTCTGCTCGAACGCCGCCAGATTCCGCTGCGCTTCTTCGAGCTGTATGCCGTATTCCTTGGATTTTTCAGCGAAGAATTCCGAGGTCTCCCGGTTGCGGTGAATCGCGGTGTGCTTTTCCAGGTAGAGATCGGCCATCGTGTTCACCACTCTCTGCGCCAGCAGCGGATCGCGGCTCGAATACTTCACCGAGATGATGTTGGTCTTCTTCACCGGCATCACCTTGAGATCCCGCTGCATGTTCTTTAGCACCAGGGCTGCCTGGCGGCTGTCGTTTCCAGGTGTGGCCGGCAGCAATCCGCAAGCCTTCGCGAGTTTCTCCAGCAGATCGGTGCTTTTCAGTAGCTCCAGCTCGGAGTTCACTTCGCCGTCGGTGACGTCTCCCGGTACCGTTCCCACCGTTCCGCTACCCGGGCTAATGGGCAGATCCACGCGCGACCGCGTAATGAACAGCCGCATCTCCGCCTCGTATTTCGCCGGCATCAGAACGATGTATATTCCCGCCAGCAGCATCACCACCAGAAATGCGGTCAGCGCGGCCATGCGCCGCCGCCGCACCGCGCTCAGAATCGCGCGAACGGTGTAGGGCGAACCCACCACGGGCGTGCCCTCGCGGACAAATCCTATTTCAGTCGGTTCCTGGCCACTCGGGTTATACACTCAGAACTCCTCGCATAGCGCCTAAAACTTGAACGGCAGCGGATTAAAATACATTCCCAGCCGCGTGACTTGCATGAAGCGGTCGATCTTGCCCACCCACGATTTCGATACGTAGATGGAATCGTTGGGCTGCAGGTCGATGTCCTCCCGCAGTGCATCCTTGTCGATGGCGCGTTTGACATCGATGCGCTTCACCTCCACCATCTCTCGCGAAATTCGGCGGAACAACAGTACGTCCGTATCCTTGGCTCCCGGCCCGAACCCGCCCGCGCTGGTAATGGCATCGGTAAGGGTCATCTCTCCGTGCAATTCGAACTTGCCGGGCTTCACCACGTTTCCGCCCACGTAGAAGGCGGGCTTCACAAACTCTTTCAGTGAAATAGTGACTTCGGGATCGTGCAGGACCTTCGCCGACTTCTGCACAATCTCCAGCGTCGCTTCCGGAACTGTCGAACCAGCTATCTTGAGGTCGCCCGCTACCTGCAGCGTGATGAACCCATCCGGCTGCACCGTCACCGTCTCATTGAATTCCGGACTGAACCGGAATCGCACTTCGAGCACATCCGAAGGCTGCAGCCGGTAGCGGTCCGCGCGTTGATGCAGCGTGGTTTCCCCCGCGCCCGCAACGGTCATCAGCGCCATCGCGGCGGCTGCCACTCGTAATACAGAGATCATGATTCTTTCCTCCACGGCATTGGCATCCAGGCCCCTCGGATCAGAATGCCGGCTAGAGCTCCCACCAGCGCGCCGGCGGAGTTGGCCACGGCATCGCCCAGTTCCGGCGACCTCCCGGGCACAAACGCCTGTGCGATTTCGAGCAGCGCTCCCAGTACCGGACCCAGCGCGGCCAGCACTAGGCCCGTGCGCAACCGCCGGGCGCACGCCACCGGAATCAAAGCCACCACCAGGTAAGCCCCGAAGTGCAGCACCTTATCGTTGGGTAGCGGCGGCAGCATGTCGCCCGGCAGCAGCGATCCGCCGATCACCGCGCACAGATGGGCCGCCCACAGCGCAATCCACAACGCTCTGAACTGCTGAAAACGCGTCTCTCCGTGCGTTGTGATGACTCTCACCTCGATCCAGAGTTTGCCATACACAACGTTTGCTAAACGACAGACAGTTGGTAATGGTAATACCGCTTGGCGGGTTGGTACTGAAGATTTTTCGGGACCCGTAATCATGCACTTACGTGCGGCTTGCCCGAGGGCAGTACCAAAGTTGCTACTCGATTGAGGCCAGCGTACTATTGTCGCCAGCCTCCGCTGGCCGCATCTTGGGATTGGCAATAACTGGGGGTAATTCGGGTGAATCCATTTACAGACGCGACTGATCGGCGATCGTCGGACCGCTTTCCGATTGAGCGGAGAGTCCGCTTCAAAATTCTAAACAACCGGAAGCGCCCGGATGAATTGGGCACCGGTAAAACGGTTAACATGAGCAGCAACGGACTCTTGTTCACTTCAGACATCGTCTTGATGCCGGGCCGCAAAATGGAAGTATCCATTAGCTGGCCGGCTCAGTTGAACAGCAAAACCGCGCTCCAGCTGGTCACGCGCGGGACGGTAGTCCGTTCCGAGGACAGCCTGGTCGCCCTCGAAATCCAGAAACACGAATTCCACACGCAAAGCGCCACTTCCGCCATCTAGCACGGCCACACGCAACGCGCCACCTCCGCCATCTAGCACACGGCCACACGCAACGCGCCACCTCCGCCATCTAGCACACGGCCACACGCAACGCGCCACCTCCGCCATCT
>JAYTVY010000279.1:0-7198 GCA_043743755.1 Bryobacterales bacterium
GTTTGTATTTTCGCGATCCGGATGGGCACCTGGTGGAGTTGATTACGCCGGGCTGCTGGGCAATTTATTGATCTGTGCTACTTTACTTCGAGGCCGATGAATTCGGTTATGGGGACGTTGCCTTTGTAATTCATTTCGCGGTGGATGCCGATCACGGATGAGTAGTAGGCGCCGACGGTGCGGCGCTTCAGCTCATGGAAGAAGATTTCCTCGGGCTTCTCGGGGTTTTCTTCATTCTTGGACATCCGGTCCATGACCTTTTCGCGCTGGCGCGCGGTGGACTTCAGGAATGTACTGCCATTCAGCTGCACGCTTAAGGCGTCCACCAGCTTCAGGCCGTCGCGCCAGGTCTGGCCATGTTCCGGGTCCAACGATTCAGCGAGGCGGGCGTCGATGTACGGCGCCACGCCGGCAGCGCGGGCGCCGGGGGAGTGTTCGTCCGAAGGGATTATCGTTTCCGCGAGCTCATCGGCTAGCGCGTACTCTTCGGGCGTGAAGAAACGATGCGCGGCGTGCGCGACACCGGTTGCCAGCACGGCCGCGCCGGCGATCTTGATCAACTCGCGGCGTTCCATGCTAGAGCTCCCCCTTCCTGAAGCTGTCCGCAAGATAATCGCAGGATCTCCAACAGAGCGCCATGATGGTCCAAGTGGGGTTCTGGCAGGATGCGCTGACGTGGCTGCTGCCATCCACGACGAATAGATTTTTCACGTCGTGCGATTGCTGGAACTGGTTCAGCACGGAAGTTTTGGGATCGGTTCCCATGCGCGCGGTGCCCAGCTCGTGGATGGACCAGCCTTCGGTGAGAATGTCGCGATCCACGCCGATTACGTCAATCTTGGCGTTCTCGAAGATTTCTCGCGCGGAATCGGCCATGTCTTCGGCCATCTTTTTCTCGTTGTCGCCAAAACGATAGTTGAAGCGGAGCGACGGGATACCCCAGCGGTCCTTTACCTCGGGGTCGATGCCGACTGAATTTTCATACCGCGGCAGCACTTCGCCGAAGGCGCCCATGCTGATGAACGCGCCGGCATAGTCGCGGACTTTCTTCTTGTAAGCACTGCCGTAACCGGTGGTGGAGTAAGCGTTACTGGGGAACATCTTCGTTCCGCTGTCGCCTTCGAAACCGTAGCCGCGGATGAACTTGGGATGCCGCTCGGTGAGATTGCGGAAGCGGGGCACGTAGAAGCTTCCGGGCTTTCCGTCATCGTTGGTGCGGGGCTTGCCCACCATTTCTTTCACCAGCCCGGTGATGGAAGGCCCCATGATGTGCTCGCAGAAATTGTGGCCGACGTGACCGCTGGAATTTCCGATGCCGTTCGCATGCTGCTCGGATTTGGAGAGCAGCATCAGGCGCGCGGTTTCGAGCGTGGACGCTGCCAGGATCACTACCTTGGCGCGGGCGGCGCGATCCTGGCCGGTTTCGGTGTCGATAAAACGAACGCCGGACGCCTTGCCGGTGTTCTTATCCACCATCACTTCATATACCGTGGCGTTGGTGCGGAGCGTGAGATTGCCGGTTTCCATGGCAGGCAGGATAAGGCCGGTGGGCGAATCGAAAGCGGCGTGGATGTCGCAGCCGCCGGCGCGGCGGTCACAGGCGCCGCGTCCGAAACAGCGGCTGCGGTGCTTGTTGTGCTTCAGACCGTCGGTGGTGACTCCGGCGCGATAGGGTGTGAGCACGCGGCCCATGCCGGCCAGCCCGGAGCGGAGCTTCATCTCGGCGGGCGTTAGCCGAACGGCGCGCTGGAAGATGCTGTCGGGCAAATACGGCAAATTCTCCTTGTGTCCGGAGATACCGAGATACAGATCCACTTTGTCGTAATAAGGGGCGATGTCGGCGTAGGAGATGGGCCAGTCCTCGCCGTAGCCGTCGCGCGAGGCGGCTTTGAAATCGTAATCCGAGAGGCGCAGCGCGAGACGGCCCCAGATGTTGGTTTTGCCTCCCAGGCAGCGGGCGCGCACCCAGGCGTAATTGGTGCCGGTGTAGGGGTGATCTTTTTCGTCCACCACGATGTTCTTGCTGTAGTCGGCGCCGCCCCAGCCTTCCACGTAGGAATACACGTGTTTATTGGGCATGCCGCGCGCGTAGGGCGGCTTGCGGATGGTGTATTCGTTGAAGGTGAGCGCGTGGGAATCGGGGGCCAGTCCGCCGCGGCGGGGATGGTCATAGGGCCACTCCATGGACTTCAGCTCGCGTTCGATGGGTAGCTTCTTGCCAGCCTCCAGCAGCAATACTTTCATGCCGCGGGACGTGAGCACATGAGCGCTCATGCCTCCGGCGGCGCCGGAGCCGACGATTACAGCGTCATAAGTTTTGGTGAGATCGGCTTCCGGCTCGCGTGCCTGGTACATGCCGCCATTATGACGCGCGGCACGCGCCCCGTGTCAGGATGCGCCGCCGGTGGGCGCCAGGGGCTTGAAGGGCTGCCGGGATTTCCGGCGGGCAAGGTTCGCCTGCTCGGCGGCGTCCCGATCCACGACGAACGCGCGCACGTCGGCTTCGGTGATGTGATAAGTTTCGAAAGGGATCGCTGTGTCGGGGGCGCCGGCAAGGAAAGCGCTGAGCACCTGCAGGCACAAGGCCGGTCCATCCTGAACGCGGACGCGGTGTTGCGCCAGCAGCGCCATATCGGCGCTCATTTCGAGCTCGATGTTCGTGGATACGTTGGCCGGACGTTCCGTGGGCAGCACGCCCTGAAAGCGGAAACAACGTAGGCCCGCCTGCTGGGTGAAGCCCATGTAGAGGAACTGCATTGATGCCGCACCTTCGGGCGGCGGTTCCGATGTGGAGGGAAGACCGGGCGCTCCAGGAGGAGCGCCCGCAAAGTTTTTTTTAGGCGAGGCTGACTTGTTCTGCCTGCAGGCCCTTAGGGCCGCGTTTCACCACGAAGGTGACGCGAGCGCCCTCGTCCAAGCTCTTGTAGCCGCTGCTTTCGATGGCGGAAAAGTGGACGAACACGTCCTCTCCGCTCTCTCGCTGGATGAATCCAAATCCCTTGCCGGCGTTAAACCACTTCACTGTTCCTGTTTCTTTCATAACTCTCCTCTGTCTTTCTACTGACTTTCTAGCGATCAAAACTGGACGTACGGATTGAGGACCGTCAGGCAGAAAGGATGGAACTCTTTGTGGCGCATAACTGGTTCAAACGACGTGCAAGATTTAAAGGCTAAAGAATCTTACCATGACGGGAGGGGGGTTTGCAACGGGGGGTGCCCGGGCATGCCGAGCCGGCCGGGGGGTCGGCTGCGGGCCGGGGGGCCCGCCCTACAGCAGGAGGTCGGCTTTTACTACATGTTCTTCGGTAGAATGGCGCAGGGTGAAACCGAGGAGTTTGGAGACGTGCAACATGTGGGCATTCTCGGGAAGGATATCGGCGGTGATGCGGGTTAGCTTTTCGTCGCGGGCGATTTCAATTAACCTCCGCAGCATTTCCGTACCAAGGCCCTGATGTTGGACCGAATCGCCGATCAGAATCGCAAACTCGGCTTCGTTGGCGCTGGGTGATTTGACCAGGCGGCCCACTGCCAGGATTTCCGATTGGAGTTCGGCCACCAGGGCGATCTCACGGTCATAGTCGACAAAACAGAGCCGGGCGAGACGGTCGTGCGAGACTCGGAAGTCCAGGCTGGCCATGTTGAAATAGCGCAGATATACGCTGCGCTCCGACAGCGTTCCATGGAAGCGCACCAGCAGCGGCTCATCCTCGGGACGGATGGGCCGGATGAGGATCTCGGTTCCATCTTCGAACCGCCAGGGTTTTACGTATTGGAATGGATAGGGACGAATAGCACGCCTCGAAATTCTATTCTATTCGCAGGGGCAGCGGCGGGCTGTGATAGGCTGGAGGTGGCCTTCGCCAAATATGGCGCGGTAGCGTCCTTATAACGTGCATAAAAAGGGCAACTTGTACCCTCTAGTGTGCGTCATCGTACAGATTTAGTTACGTTCCAACGCAGGCGAAAATTGCAATTGGAGCGAAACCGGACCTCTGTCAAGAGGTCTAATCACCAGTAGGTATTGCGCTCGCCGATTGCGTCCTGAAGCGAAGCAGCCGTCAAACCTTGGAGGTCCCCCGTGGACATCAGCTTGAGAACCGTAGGAACCCCTTTTAGATCCAGCTTCCTGGCCGCAGTGGCGATGCTCGCTTTGGCGGGATCCAGCGGCGCATTGCAGGCGCAGACCCTGGTGGCTAATCCCACCTCCCTGACCATCAATGCGGCTTCGAACGGTACCAGCCAGACGGCGAATCTGGCCCTCTCCAGGAGCTCGGGCTCGTCCACGTTTACGATCACAAGCTCCTCCACCTGTGGCTGCATGGCGACGAATCCATCTTCGGGGACGGTGAACACTACGCCGCAAAACATCCTGGTGATCGTGAATCCCACCGGAATAGGGGCGGCAACGTATGGCGGGACGGTGACCATCACCGCGCCGGGCGCGACCAACAGCCCGGTTTCCGTTCCGGTGACCATCAACATAAGCGCGGGCGGAAGCTCCACGATTCAAGTGTTCCCGTCGGCGCTGCCGGCGTATAATTTCGCCAGCGTCGCGACGGTTTCGAGCACGCAACAGGTGACGGTTTCCAGCAACAACGGGTCCACCACGTTCACGGATGCATTTACCCAGACTGGCGGCCCGGTGTTCTCCGGAAATCTGGTGACTTTGGATGTAGCCAATGGGGTAGCCTCGCCGAACGCAGTGATCAATGTCACAGCGAATCCCGCGGGCCTGCCGGATGGCACCTATACCGGTTTCGTTACGGTGGCGCCCGGTAACGGCGGTTCATCGGTACAAGTTCCGGTCACGGTAAATATCGGTTCCACTTCCACGGTGACCGCGAACCCGGCTTCGTTGACGTACAACGTGACGGCGGGCGGGGTGGTTCAGAGCATCACGGTGACGCTGTCGAACAATACCGGCAGTGCGGTTACATTCACCCCGTCGGCGCTTACAACCAGTTGTGGCTCGGGGTGGCTGACGGAATCGCCTGCGAATCAGTTCACCATTCAGTCCGCATCCTCCGCGTTTCTAGGGGTCACGGTAAATCCGGCCTCGTTTGTGAACGGCACCACCTGCCAGGGCAGCGTGACGCTCACGCCGCTGAGCGGCTCGCCAATCACGATTCCGGTAACCGTGAATGTAGGATCCGGCACAGGCACGTTGGGTCTCGCGGCGAACCCGACGGCGATATCGATTAGCGCGCCGGTGGGAACCACGCCCTCCGCGGCCGCCCTTACGATCACCACTACCTCCACGAGTCCGGCGGCCATCTCAGCCGGCGCTACCCCCTCCGACGGCAATAATACCTGGCTTTCGGTTACGCCCACGTTTGTAAACAGCTTCAGCAGCTCCAACCCCGCCAGCCTTACAGTAACCGCGAATCCCGCGAATCTCGCGGCCGGGACTTACCACGGGGTCATCACGATCGTCGGCCAACAAAATAATGGCGGAACGTTGTCGATTCCGGTGACGTTTACCGTCGGCGGTACGGGGGGATCGGCGCCATTTACGGTATCGCCCACCAGCCTGAGCATTCCGGTTCCAACAGGTAGCGTCACGCCGGTTTCTCAGTCACTGCAAGTTACCACCACCTCCACCGGCAACGTCGGCGTCACTGCGACGGCCAGCACGAACGGGACCGGGAACTGGCTCACCGTGAATCCGCCAAACCTGCAGCTGCTGAACTCCACGATGCCGCTCACCTATACGGTAAGCGTGAGCCCTTCGGCTTTCGTTGGCTCTGGCCCATTCAGTGGAACCATCACGTTGACGCCGCAAAACGGGAGCACTCCAGTCCAGATTCCAGTCACCGTCACGGTGGGAAGCGGCACGCTTAAGGTAACCCCCAGTCTGCTTTCGTTCGCGTATCAGACTGGAACCGCCTTCCCGGCGGCCCAGAGCCTGACTGTGACCAGCACGGGCGGGGCAGTCACATTCACAGCCCAAGCCAGCACAACCTCCGGTGGAAACTGGCTGGTGATCAGTCCCACCACGGGCAGCACCGGCGCGGACGGGTCGCCGGCCACTATCACGGTGTCGGTGAACCCCACCGGTCTTCTGGCCGGAACTACATATAACGGGAACATCGCGATTACGGGCGGCTCAACCACCATCAATGTTCCGGTTACGCTGCTGGTAAGCAATCTGCCGATCCTGGCGCTCTCCAGTGGCCAGAATACGTTCAATTACCAGTTCCAGAGCAACACACTTCCGCCGGCCCAGACGGTGCAGGTGACCAGTTCGGGTAATCCCGTGAACTTCACGGTGGCTGTCGACAATAGCGGTTCCGGCGGCGCTTTCCTGACGGTGACGCCGACGTCCGGAACCACGCCGCAGCCGCTCAGCCTGAGCCTGAATCCGACGCAGCTGGCTACGCTAGCGCCGGGAACTTACATGACCACGGTGACGCTGACGGCCGCAGGCGCGGGGAACTCGCCGGTAAGCTTCAAAGTCACGCTGGTAGTGGGGCAGAACAATCTGCTGAACGCCAGCCAAGGCTCGCTGACCTTCAATTACCAGATTGGGCAGCAGACGCCTCCCATCCAGATCCTGAACATCACCAGCTCAGGCCAGCCGCTGGTGTATTCGGTGACGGCCACCAGCACGAACTGCGGCAATTTCCTGTCGGCTAACCCGACCTCCGGCACCACGCCGGGCAGCGTGGGCGTCGGCGTCGCGATCACGGGCTTGACCGCCGGGACCTGTACCGGGGTGGTTCACATCGCGTCCAACTCGGCGAATGTCGGCAACAGCCCGCTGGATATTCCGGTGACGCTGTATGTAAGCAATAGCGCGCTGCTAAACGTCAGCCCGAGCTCGATCAGCGTTACCACCACGGCCGGATCTAATCCCGGCGCGCAGACGGTGGCGTTGACCAGCACGGATGGAACGCCGCTGTCGTTCTCGGTCACTTCGCAGACCAACGACGGAATCGGATGGCTGCTGGTGGGGCCCACGGGCGGCACCACGCCCACGAACATCACGGTCGGCTTCAACGCGACCGGACTTCCTCCGAAGACCTATACGGGAAGTATCACCATCACGTCCATCGGTCCGGCGAATGCGCCGGTTGTAATTCCGGTGACGCTGACGGTTACCGGTTCCACCACCGCCGCGGTAACTCCGGTGTCGTTGACCTTTACGCAGCCTTTCGGCGGCATTGCGCCCGCGTCGCAGACGCTGCAGGTTACCAGC
>JAYTVY010000280.1:0-4075 GCA_043743755.1 Bryobacterales bacterium
CGTCTACCTGCAGGCGCTTGCCAGGTTGCCGGAAATGTCGGTACTGCTCTACGCCGATCCCAGCGACGATGCGCGCGCCATCTATGTTCCCGTGGAGCCGTGCGATCCATTTACGGAGGCCGTCCGGACCGCGCTCGAAATCGATTCGCAGGTAGTGTTCATCGAGCCGGATTTCGGAGCGCGCCCGCATCTTCCCGATATCTATCCCGATCCGTATGCGGCCCGTTACATCGGAATCCAGCGCTACATCGAAGCTTGGCGCGTCCACCCGAATGAACGCACCGAGGAAGTAGCGGCGCACGCGGCGGGCATGGCCTGGAAGCTGCAAGGCTCGGATCCCCTGGCGCGCGTCCTGGTGGTCCTGTCGCTGAACCTGCTGGATCCGGTGCTGGACGCCATGGAGACGCCGCAGGATCAGCCTGCCCACCGCGAGCCCGCAGACCTGCGGCTGCTCAATCCTCATCCGGACTGCTTGAGCCAGATCACCATCGAATATCCGTATTTGCAGGAGCGCTACGAATCGTTGCGGCATGAAGCCGCCGGCATCGCGGCGCTGGACCGGCCGCGCATACAGTTCGATCTGCTGCGCGGCGCCGAAAGCGAGTATACCCGCAGCACCGGTGACAAGCTGGAGCACTGGCAGCGCCGCATGCTGGCGCGGTACACGCGCAATCTCGCCACCATGAACGGAGAGCTGGTGTCGGGAGTATTTGACCTCACGGTAGCCGGACGCTCCGTCGTGGACGACAACTATGCCTGGGAAGTCTGGCAAACGGCGAACCGGTATACCTTCCAGAAGCCCGCCAGCGATCTGCTGGAAACGGTGAATCTTTCGGGTGAGGAAATCTGGTTCCGGACCAAGAAAATCCGGCTGCGGCGCAGGCTGCCGCGTCCCAAACAGGTCCTTCTGCCGCGCGGATTGAAGAAGCGCAAGAAAGAACTGAACGAAGGCGACTGGGCGCGCAATACGGATGGCAACGCCATCTGTTCGTACCCTCCCGAGGACCTCGTGATTGAGGATTACGGTCGTCTGCTGAAGAAGAAGGCCAAGAGTATCCTCTCGGAAGAGCGCATGCGCGTGGAACCGTTCACTACCTCGGTCCTCGATGGCATCGATCTCCGCGAGACCATTCGCAACTGGCATGAGGGCCGGATTTACGTACGCCATCTCGACAAAATGGCCGGCGACGTGGGCGCCGTGGTGGTGATCTTCGATGAAGACCGGGACGGCCGCTATTCTTATTTGACGACGTGGCTGGGCGAGCACCAGAACGAATCCGACATGGCGTTCTACTCCACGTTTCCCTTCGACAATGTGGTGGGTCCAGGGATCGGCCGCGCGGAATATGGCGGACTCCTGATGACTCTGCCGCCGCGCCGCATGTACGATATCTGGGCGGATGCGGATTACGACTTCGCGCGGAACAAGCCCGAGCGTCTGCTGATGGCGGCGCTCGACTATTCGGTTCAGAAGCTGGTGGTGTACGTGGCCGCAAAGCCGCCCCGGTCAATCTTCCGATCAATCGCGGCGCACCTGAATCGCCGAATCCTATATGTGCCCATCGGCGCCCTGTCCCCCAACCGCCTCAAAAAACTACGGGTAGTGCATGTGCTGGATAGCTACGAACGCCGTAAAGAAGCCAAAGAATTCATCTGGTAACGTCGCGATACAACAAATCACTCCCCCGCCGACACGATAGCCTCCACTAACCCATCCAGCGTGTACGTCTTCGCCTCGGCGTGAACCTCCATACCCTGCTCGCGAAGCGTGGCGGTGGTTACTGGGCCAATGGAAGCAATTCGCGCACTTTGGCGGCCGGCCAGCGCCAGGAAGTTCGTAACCGTGGACGAGCTGGTAAACGTTATCCAATCCACACGCCCGAATTCCACGGAGCGCTCCGGAAGCACGTTTCGATACGCTTCAACTACATCCACCCGGGCGCCTAACGCAGCTAATGCTGCGGGGATCAAGTCGCGGGCGACGGCGGCCCGCGGGAGCAAGATGTGCTGGCCTTTGACATCATAACCTGAGAACGCGGCCACCAGGCTCTCGGCGACGTACTCTTCGGGCATCAGGTCCACTTTCAAGTGCAGCGCTTCCACCGCGGCGCGCGTGGCGGGGCCGATCACGCAGATACGCGCGCGCAGGCTGCGCAAGTCCGCCGAAGAAGCATTCAGGCGGTCCATGAAAAATCGCACCCCGTTGACACTTGTGAAGATGAGCCAGTCGTATCCCGCGAGGCGGGCGATGGCTGCGTCCAGCGGCGCGGAATCGGCCGCCGCGCGCAACTCGATCACCGGGAACTCGATCACCGTCGCGCCTAGCGAGCGCAAGCGGCTGGAAAGTTCGCCGGCCTGCTCGGCTGCGCGCGTCACCACGATGCGGCGGCCGAACAGCGGCAACCGCTCGAACCAATTCAGCTTGCCGCGTAACTCCACCACCTCGCCGATGATGATGGTGGCGGGCGGCTTCATTCCGGCTGCCTCCATCTGGTGCGCTAACGTCGCGAGCGTCCCGGTGACCGTTTCCTGGTCGGCGCGTGTGCCCCAGCGGACCGCGATGGCCGGCGTCTCCGGCGTTCGGCCCCCGGCGATGATCCGGCGCGCGATTTCGCCGGCCATACTCAGGCCCATATAGATCACCAGCGTTTCAGCGTGGCCCACGCGGTTCCAATCGATCAATGCCGGATCGTGACCGGTGACGAAAGTCACCACCGAAGTGTGGTCTCGATGCGTGAGCGGCACTCCGCTATAAGCTGCAATTCCCAAAGGCGCGGTGACGCCGGGAACTATTTCGAACGGAACGCCCGCATCCGCCAGTACTTCGGCTTCCTCGCCGCCGCGGCCGAAGATGAATGGGTCGCCGCCCTTGAGACGGACCACCTTAAGCCCGCGCCGGGCGCGCTCGATCAGCATCGTGCAGATTTCTTCTTGCGTGAACGCGTGGACGCTCTTTTTCTTGCCCACGTACAGGCGCTCGCAATGTCGTGGAACCAGATCGAGCAGCGCTTCGGGGGCCAGATGGTCGTATAGGACCGCATCGGCTTGCTCCAGCAGGCGGCGGCCCTTCCAGGTGATTAGCTCCGGGTCGCCGGGTCCGGCGCCCACCAGCGACACCTTGCCCGCAATCATGCGCCGTATACCGCTTCCAGAATCTCACGGCCTCCTTCGGCCAGCAGTTCTTCTCCGGCCGCACGGCCGATCGCGGCGGCGCCGGAAGCCGGACCACGAGCCGTCTTGCGGACAATCTTCGATCCATCCGGCGATACAATCAGGGATCGCAAATGCACCGCCGCGGCATGATGCTCCACCACGGCATATGCGCCAATGGGGACCTGGCAGCCGCCGCCCAGCGCCGCTAACAGCGCTCTTTCGGCGGTCACCGCGATCCGGCTGGCGGGATGGTCCAGCAGCGCGCACACGTCGTGCGGGCGCCCATTGTCGTCGCGCGTTTCTATTGCCAGCGCGCCTTGCCCCACCGCGGGGCACATCACGTCGGGGTCCAGCAATTCGGCGATCCGCGTTGCCAGGTCTAAGCGCCGCAGGCCGGCCGCGGCCAGCAGGATCGCATCGTAGTTCCCGTCGTCCAGCTTGCGGAGGCGCGTATCCACGTTGCCGCGGATGTTTTCGATTTCAATATCGGAACGCACCGCGCGCATCTGGGCGGCGCGGCGGAGAGAACTTGTCCCGACGCGAGCGCCCTGCTTCAGCGCGGAAAGCGTCGAGCCCACTAAAGCATCGCGAGGGTCGTCACGCGCGGGGATTGCGGCCAGCACCAGGCCCGCCGGCAGATCGGTGGGCATGTCCTTCAGGCTATGCACCGCCAGGTCGATGGCGCCGTTCAGCAGCGCCTCCTCAATTTCCTTGGTGAACAGCCCCTTGGTTCCCACTTTTGACAAAGCCACATCCGTGATCTTGTCGCCGGTTGTATGAATGATCTCGATGCGGCATTCCTCGCCCAGGTCCTCCAGGCGGTCTTTCACCCAGTGCGCCTGCCACAGCGCGAGTTGCGATCCTCTGGATCCGATGGTCAGCATGAATTAATCCCCGAGCCGGAATACCCGGCGCACGGTGG
>JAYTVY010000281.1:0-1764 GCA_043743755.1 Bryobacterales bacterium
AGGTGATAGCGGGGGGCCTGTCGGGCTGGGGCGAAATGACGGCGGGGGAGAATCCCTTCTACAACGAAGAGTGGACCGAATCGGCATGGCTGATTCTGCGCGATTACGTGGCGCCGCGCGCGCTGCGCTACAAGTTCGAGACAGCCGCGGAGGTGCACCTGCGCTCGGACCACATCCGCGGGCATAACATGGCGCGGGGAGGACTGGAAGCAGCCGTGTGGGATCTGGAAGCGCGGATGAATAACAAGCCTCTGTACCAGCAGATCGGCGGGGGATTCCGCAAAGAGATCCCGTGCGGAGTTTCTATTGGGATTCAGGACTCGGTGCCGCAACTGCTGGGAAAGATGGAGACCGAGCTGGCCGCGGGATACCAACGCATCAAGATGAAGATGAAGCCGGGCTGGGACGTGGATGTGATTCGCCAGGTGCGGGAACGCTTTCCATCGATTCAGCTGACAGCAGACGCCAACTCGGCATATACGCTTAAAGATATCGAGCACCTGCGCAAGCTGGATGAGTTTGAGTTGATGATGATTGAGCAGCCGCTGGCGCATGACGAGATCATCGATCATGTGGAGCTGCAGGCGGCGCTGAAAACGCCAATTTGTCTGGACGAATGCTTGCGCAACGCGCATCAAGCCGAACAGGCGATTCGGATGCGCGCGGGGCGGATCATCAACATCAAGCTGGGGCGCGTGGCCGGATTCTCGGGAGCCAAGGCCATGCATGACGTGGCGCGCAAGGCGGGTATTCCGGTGTGGTGCGGGGGAATGCTGGAATCGGGGATAGGGCGCGCGCATAATATCGCACTGTCCACGCTGCCGGGATTCGTGCTGCCGGGCGATGTATCGGCCAGCCAGCGCTACTGGGCGCGGGACATCATCGTGCCGGCGGTGGAGGTGACGCCGCGGGGGACGATTGTAGTCCGGGATGAACCTGGGTTCGGCTACGAAATCGATCACGACTATCTGAAACAGATCACGGTGCGGCGGGAAATCATCCAGTGAAAGCGCCCTCGCCGGCGCGGCTTTATACGTTGCTGGCGTTCTGGTCTTTCAACTACGTCGCGGGCAAGGTGGCGCTGCGGGAGTTTTCTCCGCTGCTGCCGACCAGATTGCGCACCGCCATTGCGGGGCTGATCATCTGGCCGGTCTACATGTTTTCCAAGCCGGCCCACCATCGCGATGTGTGGAAGGAGTTCCGAACGCTGTCGCTGCTGGGCTTGTGCGGCATGGTGGTGAACCAGATGTTCTTCGTGCTGGGTCTGGCGCGAACCAGCGTAGCGCATGCGGCATTCATGATCGCGCTGACGCCCATGCTGGTGTTGGGAATGTCGGCGGGTGTGGGGCAGGAACACTTCAAGGTACTCAAGGGTTTGGGCATGGCGATCGCGCTGCTCGCGACGCTGATGGCGATTCCGACGCTGCATGAGCCGCTAACCCTGTCGCCGGCGGCCGGCGGGGCGCTGGTTCTGGCGGGGGTCTTCGTCACGGAGCGCGGCTGAAGGTGAGCGATTTTGTACAACTGCTGAAGCGTAATCGCAACTACCGGGCCACCTGGAGCGGACAGGTGGTCAGCGAAATTGGCGACCACTTCAACAACATCGCGGTGTTTAGCCTGGCACTGGCGCATACGCGTTCGGGGCTGGTGGTGACGGGCATCATGCTGGCGCGGGCCATTCCGGTGATGGTGGCGGGCCCGCTGGCGGGCGTCGTGCTGGACCGTCTGGATCGCTCACAATCATGATCTGCTTGCGATCCAGAC
>JAYTVY010000282.1:0-4468 GCA_043743755.1 Bryobacterales bacterium
CCTGAAGCTCGAATCCCGTTCCAAACACCGCCACCAATGCGTTCGCTGAAAACGGCGGTTGCAAGGATGCGGCGTTCTTGGCGGTCCCTAGCACCGGCCTGTCGGTGAAGTTGCATGCGCCCACCGATTGAATGGCGCGTGCGATGGTGTAGGTGTGATCGCCCGCCGGACTCTTGTCGCCATCGGCCGCCAGCGCCGCCACATAGAAAACGATGTCGCCAATTTCATTGGCGGGAGCGGTCCAGGGTACCAGGAAGGTGAAACCGGCGCCACGCGCGGTTTCGGGCGCGGCGACTTGTTCGGCGAATTGCGGCACAGGCGGACAGTTGGGCGCCGATCCATATTGGGTTCCGTCGTCGCAGCGCACTTGCACGATACTCGTCGCGCCGAAAGTTCCGGCAGGCCTGGTTTCGTCGTTGACTGGACGCGCCGTGATCTGGAAACCCCACAGCGTGGCGTCCGGATCGCTCACCGTGATCCGCAGTGTCTGTGTTACGCCGGCCTTGTAGCTGGCTACTTCAAGGCTCACCGATCCGCGGCCGGACTGCGGACCCGTATGGCACGCCGCGCAAGTCCGCGGCCCGTCGGTAAGTGCGCCGGTGCTCCGCAGAGTGGGACCCTTGTTTTCGCCGAACACGGCGGAAGACATCGCCGTCAGAAGCAGCGGAAGCAGGATCCGCGGACACATCACATCGGAACTCCTACTTAGATCCTACCGTAATGAATGCCCCGTCTTGTGAAGGTGAACTGTTGATGGTGGCGACCACCTTCTGATCGCCCGCCGAAACGTTGGGGACCACGATGTTGATCTGGTAGAGGCCGGCGCCGCTGATGCCGGCGAAAATCACTTGCGCGTTCACACCGCCCACGGTTACGATGACCGGGTCCACGGTGGGCGAAGCGCCGCTGAAGAGCTGTCCGGAAGTCACCGGCGGATTCGTGGGTCCGAAGCCGGTGCCGAACAACAGCACGATCTCGCCGGGCAACACGGGACGCGTAGTGAGCGCGCCGCTGAACAGATTCACTGGGCCAAGATAATCGACGCCACCATCGCTACGGGCGATGAGCGCCGCGATGTACTTGCGGCCTTGCGGGTCAAACATGAAGAAGCCTGGCGAATCCTTCAGCGATTGCGTCGGCTCATTCCCACTGGATCCCGCGCAGTTGCCAACCACTACCGATACCGGGCCGGTGCCGATGCCATCCGGTACCTGGAAGTTGATCTGCGTGGGGCTGATGAAATAGATTGCGGCGGGCTGGCCGCCCACGGTCACCGTGGTGCCGTCCATAATTTGCGGCAGCTTCCCGTCCACGATTTCAGTGGCCGCATCCCAGATGCGCGTGTTGGCGTTGAAGTTGGTCCCGAAAATGGTAGCCCAGGCGCCGGCCTGGATGCTCTTGGCGAAGCTGGCGCCATTGAGCACGCCGCCGGAGGTAATCGCCGGTTTGGTTTCCGTACAAGTGACTTGGGGCGCCAGCGCGTACTTGGCTGTGTAAATATGATCGCCGGTTTCCGTCGTGTTCCCGTTCGCGGCGTTCGCGGCGATATATATATGTACGCCCCCAACGTTGGTCGCCGGGGGCGTCCAGGTCACTGTGATGGTATTCACCGTATAAGGCGAGCTATGCTCGATGAACTCGACGCCCTTGTTGGCGCAACCCGTCTTCGGCCGGTTGTTGTTGTTATCGCAGATGACAATCTGGTGAGTGTCCGGCGTGAAGGTTCCGGCAACTCCATTGGCCAGATTGCTATCGAGACGCGCGGTCATCTGAAATCCGTAGACTCTGGCCTTGGAGTCCGTGATGACGATTGTAAGAGTCTGCTTGACGCCCGGGGAATAGCTCAGTCCGTTGGTGAATTGAACCTGCACGTTGCCGCCGCCGCCGTTCAGCAGGGTGCCCACGTGACAGCCTGAAGTGGCGCAAGCCTGCTGATCGTCGCCGGGGGCCGCCGTGTGACGCGGGTCCGGACCGGCTGAGTGAGCCCAGAGCAGGCCCGCAAAAGTACATCCGGTCACGATTGCCGCCGCGATCTTAAGCCTTCTCGTTATCGCCATTGACTCCGTCCTTCAAGCCTATCAAAATCGACGTTCCCCCAACCGGGCATTAGCCGTTCTGCCTTGCTAAACACAGCAAAGCCTTTTTAGCTGTGGTGCTTAACGGAACTTCATTCAACTTTCTTTGTGACAGCCACTGGAAACCCGCCGGAACAAGGTGCAGGGTGGCCCGCATAACTTGGATGTGGTACTGCGTGTTCACAATAGAGTGGCGGAAAGTACCTACTTCGCTGACCACACGAGCCTTAGGCAGGTCTTCAGGCCCGGGGAGTTCCCAGAAACCAGCCAGCCGGCGGCCCAGCGCGGGCCGCTGCCAGAAAAGTACTTGGCCGCCGCGCTGGATCAGTAGCAGCTGCTGCTCCACTTGCAGGGAGCGAAGCCGCGCCCGTCTCACAGGAAATTCGAGCTGGCGGCCCATCCGGCGCGCTTCGCAAAACGTGTTGACCGGACACACTGGACATTGCGGATCGCGCGGCAGGCACACGGTGGCGCCGAGTTCCATGACTGCCTGATTAAAATCGCCAGGATGTTTCCGGTCCAGCAATTCTTCCGCGATTCCCGCAAGACGCCGGCGCGTGGCCGGAAGCGCGATATCCGCCGGTTCGGCGGAGATCCGGCTGAGAACACGGATCACGTTGCCGTCGAGCACGGCGTGGGGAAGATCGAACGCAATACTCGCGATGGCAGCGGCGGTGTAATCGCCAATGCCCGGCAGCGAACGGATAATCTCATAATCGCGAGGCAGCGCGTTCCCCTCCAGACCCATTGCCATTAAGATGCGTGCCGCGCGCTGGAGGTTCCGTGCCCGGGAGTAATACCCCAGCCCGGCCCAGCTCGACAGCAACTCCTGTTCCGAGGCTAACGCTAATGCATCAATCGTTTGAAACCGGTTTGTGAATTTTTCGTAAAAAGGCAGGGCTGCCGCGACTCTGGTTTGCTGCAGCATGACCTCCGAGACCCAGATGCGGTACGGATCGCGCGTCTCCCGCCACGGAAGCTTGCGCCGGTGCTTGCGATACCACGCGAGCAGAGCCTTTTGTATCCTCTGGACATTTTCCATGCGGAACAGACATGGTGGCACACCCTTCCGTCCCTGCGGTATATTTTGGAGGCTGTGAAGAGCCGAATCTTTCTGCTCCTGCTGGCCCTGACTGCCGGCGGGTGGGCCGCGTGGAAGTATTATCCGCCTTTTCGCGCGGCTGTATTCGTAGCCACTGGACGAAGTCAGGTTTGTACTCTGGAGGCCGCGCTCAAAAGCGATTCGACTTTCAGACGGCAGATTGAACTGAAGGACAAAATCCTGAGCGCCAGCACGCTGGTTCAGAGCGACCCCAAGGGCTATCACCTGTGGGACACACCCAGCGGCCGCTTCTGGATTCCCGAAGGAGCGATTACGTCCTCCCGTACAATCTGGCCGAGCAGGAGCGCAAGATCTACGGTACGGGCGACAACGGACCGCGGGCGGGCGACGTCGTGCTGGACTGCGGCGCGAACATCGGCGTCACTATTCGGGAAGAGCTGAAAGCGGGTGCGAAGCAGATTATCGGGATTGAGCCGGCGCCTGAGAACCTGGAGTCCCTGCGGCGCAATTTTCCCGAAGAGATGAATTCCGGACGAGTGGTTATCGTGCCCAAGGGCGTCTGGGACAAGGAAGATTTTCTGACCCTGCGCGTAGACCCGAAAAACTCGGCCGCGGACAGCTTCGTGATCCAGCGCGAGGGCGCGGTGGATGTCACGAGGGTGCCGCTCACCACCATCGACCAGCTGGTGCGCGATCTGAAGCTGGAGCGCGTGGATTACATCAAGATGGACATTGAGGGCGCAGAGCCGAACGCGCTCCGCGGCGCGCGCGAAACACTTGCGAAATACAAGCCGCGCATCTCCATCGCGACTTATCATAAGCCCGACCATCCCCGCGTCATCCCCGAGCTGATACGCGCCGCGCGCCCCGACTATCAGATGTCCTGCGGCCCATGCGCCGAGGCCAACCATGCCATCGGGCCGGACGTGCTGTATTTCCGCTAGGCTGGTGGCCGCGGCCGCGGCCCTGGCGCTGACGGGCTGCGTTCGGCAGTATCGCGTGCAGGGCGTGGTGCTCCAGGTGGATCGCGCGCAGCGGACGCTCACCGTATCGCACCGGGCCATTCCCGGATACATGGATGCGATGGCCATGCCGTTTCACGTGCAGCGGGAATCGGAGCTGGACGGGATCGCCCCGGGTTCGCGTGTGCGCTTCCGGCTGCGAGGCGCCGTAGCGTCGCGGCTGCGAGTGGAGCGCAGCGCGCTCGGCGATGTAGTGCTGCCCAAGCTGCCCGAGCGAATCGCGGCAGGTTCGACGGTGCCGGATTTTACACTCACGGATCAAAACGGGCTGGCGGTACGGCTCTCGGATTTGCGCGGGCGCACGGTGG
>JAYTVY010000283.1:0-6051 GCA_043743755.1 Bryobacterales bacterium
TGGCCGAGCATGCCGCCGCGATCGCCGGAGGAAGCATCGGCAGCGCGGCCGGCAAGCCTGTCAGCGATGCGATTACACACATTTTCGGAAATGTGGAAAAGACCACGGCCAAAGCCGCCAGCGCGCCGGCCCCCACGAAAGCGGCGGCGCCGTCCAATTCTTCACAGCCCGAGGTACCGGAACTCCCAACTGTTGCTCCCGCGGGCGGCTCTGCGCCGGTCCGACACGCCAGTACTGGCCCCAGAGTGTTAAACGCCGCTCAGACACCCTCTCCGGCCATCGCCGCTGCGGAAAGTCAGGCGGCCCCGCCTAAGGTCGGGAAGCCCAGCGCCGATGAATTGCGTGCTATAGCCACCGGAACGCCGCGTGGTGAACTGATGTCCCGGCTCGGCTTACCATCCTCTCGCATAAGTATTCCCGATGATAGCGGCTTACTTGAGATTTACCGCTACTCGGGAGTGAACGGCTTGGCGGGCAGCGTGCGCCTCGAAAACGGACTGGTCGTTGCGGTCCAAGTAGTCGGGACGCCCTAATCGTATTACACCGTACTGACAAGACTGTTGGCGAAACTACTAAGAGTCCTGTCACGGTAAGGGGAATTCACACCAGGCACCGCGTCTGCTATCCTTCGCTCTGGGGGGTCCATAAACCCCGGAAGTTGTACATACTGCAAAACTTTTGCGCCAAGGAATAGAAAGATTCGTGCATATTACCTTAGGAGAAACGATCCAGGCTATACGTAAGCGGCTTCACATGACCCGGGCTCAGTACGCCAGCGAACTATGGACCAGCCTCAGTAACGTCAGCCGTTATGAACGGGGCCAAGTGAAGCCCGGGAAGCGCGTCCTGCTGCACTTGCTCAAGCTCGCCGAGGGCGACGAGCGGCAGCCCCTGCTCGACTCGCTGGGAGTCGCCAACGAAGCGGATATAAAAGCCAACATAGCGGGCGATCTCGCGGTTCTCCGCACCCAACTGCTACCCGGACCGCCGGAAGCCGGCGGCGATCCTCTGCGGGCCGCGTTTGCACGAGAGGCTGCCGATATAGTCTCTTTGGACGGCGTTCAGATGGACGCTGCCCTGGTGGAAATTCTCCGCCGCTGGCGAAAGAACTCCGGTTCTCGCCAAATGAAAATCCATTTGCGCCGCTTCCTGGCGTACTTGGATGTGGCTCTGTTGGACCCTAAGGAGCTGGCCGCCGAACAAGAGTAGTTCCCGAAACGATGAAAGTTCGTATAGAAACGTCGAGAACGGCTGGCTTTCACGGAAACAGTGATCCGGAGGCCGAGTCTCACCAGTGGAGGGACTACATGAAAAAGTTATTGGGCATTATCGCGGCCGGCGTTCTGGTTGCCGGAATCTCTTTTGCGGACGATACCGCGAAGGGCAACGCCAAGAAGGCAGGGAGCGATGTGAAGGAAGCCGGCAAGGCCAGCGGCCGCGCGGTGAAGCATACCGGCAAAGCCGTAGCCAAGGGGACCAAGCATGGCGTCCACAAGGCTGCCGGCGCCACGGAACGCGGCGCCGAGAAGGTCAAGAATAAGACCCAGCAGTAACTGTTCTTTCTCGTAACACGAGAGCGCTCGCCGTTCGCGGCGGGCGTTTTTTTTGGCTGCATGCCTGGTAGCCGCCTATAATCGCAGAGTGTCCATCCCCAGCCGGGCCGCCGGCGCTCTACTCCTCTTCCTTTCTCTCTCCGCCGCCGACCTGGACCTCACCCATGCCCATCTGATTTTTCCCAAGCCGCTCGGCCCCCGCGAATCGAAAGCCGCGGCCATGTTCGTCGATGAAGTGGAGAAGCGTTCGCGCACACTGCTCTCCACCGACCCGGGCGCCGGACCCGCGATCACCGTCATCTCATCGAGCGGCCCCGCCGAAGGCTACACCCTGCGCACCACCGCCGATTCGGTCACAATTACCGCCAACGACCAGCGTGGTTTCCTCTTTGGGCTCGGCCGCTTGCTGCGCGAAATGCGCTTGACTCGCGATCACATCGGCATACCGATCGGTCTGAACATCGTCACCGCGCCCAAGTATCCGCTGCGGGGCCATCAGCTGGGCTACCGGCCCAAGACGAACTCCTACGATGGCTGGACCGTCGCGCTGTGGGACCAGTACATCCGCGACCTTGCTGTTTTTGGCACGAATGCCGTGGAGCTGATCCCGCCCCGCTCCGACGATGCCGCCGACAGCCCGCATTTCCCTCTGCCGCCGCTGCGCATGATGACCGAAATGTCGAAGCTGCTCGACGATTACGGCCTCGATTGCTGGATCTGGTACCCGGCGATGGACAAAGATTACACCGATCCCGCCACCGTGGACGCCGCGGTCAAGGAATGGTCCGAAGTTTTCCGCGCACTACCGCGCGTCGATGCCGTCTTTGTCCCGGGAGGCGATCCCGGCCACACGCGGCCGAAGGTTCTGCTAGCGCTGCTTGAGAAGCAGACCCGGGCGCTCCACCAGTTCCATCCCAAAGCGCGGATGTGGGTCTCACCGCAAGGCTTCACACAGGAGTGGCTGGATGAATTTCTAGCCATTCTGAAGGACGATCCGCCGGCATGGCTCGCCGGCATCGTATACGGCCCGCAGATCCGCATCGGCTTGCCCGCGCTCCGCAGGCAAGTTCCGTCGCGCTATCCCATCCGCCACTATCCCGACATCACGCACAGCCGGCAGTGCCAGTATCCGGTGCCCGATTGGGATCTCGCTTACGCCGTAACCGAAGGCCGCGAGGTAATCAATCCGCGCCCGTCGGACCAGGCCAATATCTTCGGGCTGCTGCAGCCCTACACCAACGGCTTCATCACGTATTCGGAAGGCTGCAATGACGACGTCAATAAGATTGTGTGGAGCGCCCTGGGCTGGGATCCGGATGCGAATCTCGACGAAGTGCTGCGGCAGTATAGCCGCTACTTCATCAGCCCGGACTACGAAAACTCTTTCAGCCAAGCCTTGCTCGCGCTGGAACGCAACTGGCGGGGTCCGTTAGCGGGGAACAGCGGCGTTGAAACCACGCTCGATCGTCTGGCGGGGATCGAGCGCGCGGCCACTCCCGCGATGCTGCTGAACTGGCGATTCCAGCAGGCGCTCTACCGCGCTTATTACGACGCGTATGTGCGGCATCGCTTGCTTTACGAAACAAAACTGGAACAGTCCGCGCTGGATCGGCTCGCTGCGGGAGCGCTGGATGACGCCGAAAAGATTCTCGACCAGCCGTTCACCGATCCGCTTCGCGCCCGCGTCTTCGAACTCGCGGAAGCGCTGTTCCAGAGCATCCGTATGCAGTTGAGCGTCGAGCGGTACAAAGCGATCTCAGTGGATCGCGGCGCAACGCTGGACACGCTCGATTATCCACTCAACAACCGCGCGTGGCTCAAGCAGCGCTTCACCGAAATTCGCGCCCTGTCCGATGCGGCGGAACGTACTTCGGCCATTCAGCAAATCCTGCATTGGTCCGAGCCGGGGCCCGGTGGCTTCTACGACGATCTGGGCGATCCGTCGCGGCAACCGCACCTGGTCCGCGGCGCAGGTCTCGCGACCGATCCCGCATTCCTTGAATCGTCGCTCACGGGATTCGGACCCCGCGCGCCGTATCGCACATCGGTTTGGACGCACGCCGAGTCTCTGAATGACGCGCCGCTTCGCATGCATTACCCCGGTCTGGACCCTTTTGCTCGCTACAAACTGCGAGTCACCTACGCCGGCGACAGCCCGCGGCAGAGAATGCGCCTGGTCGCGAACGGCTCCATTCAGATTCACGACTACATCGACAAGCCCGTTCCCTATCGCCCCATTGAATTCGACCTCTCAGCCGAGACCACAAGGTCCGGCACGCTCGACCTGGCGTGGACTCGCCAACCTGGCCAAGGCGGCAACGGGCGCGGCTGCCAGGTGGCGGAGGTATGGTTAATCAAGACCAAATGACCTGGACCAATCCCGTCAAACAAAAACTCCTCGCCGGCCAACCCGCTCTCGGCCTGACTCTGCTAACCAGTTCCGTCGAAATCGCCGCGCATGCCGCCCGGCTCGGTTTCGACTTTCTGTGGATTGAGATGGAGCACTCCCCGATCACGCTGGAGAGTTTGCGGAACATCGTGCTGGCGACGCGCGGGATGCCTGCGCTGCCCTTCGCGCGCGTTCCCGTGAACGAAATCTGGACCGCGAAGCGCGTACTGGATGCCGGAGTTCACGGCGTCATTTTCCCCTTTACGAGCACGCCCGAGCTGGCGCGGCAAGCCGTCGACGCCTGCCGCTATCCGCCGCACGGACGCCGCGGGTCGGGAGCGGTACTGGCGATGTCGTGCTGGCCGTGCACGCCCGAGGAGTATCACGACTCGGCGGATGAAAACGTGCTCACGGTCGCGATCATTGAAGAGGCCCGCGCGGTGGATCGCATCGATGAGATCGCCTCGACGCCCGGACTCGACGTGCTTTTTATCGGCACCAGCGATCTCTCGTTTTCGCTGGGACAGCGCGGCGATCAGAAACACGCCACCGTGCGGGAAGCCATCGGGCGGGTGGTGGCAGCCGCGAAGAAGCACGGCAAGTTCGCGGGCCGTCCGGCTTGGACCGCGGAGGAAATCGCGGTGGCGCGGGAGCAAGGGTTTCTATTTTTTCAAGCCTCCACGGAAATGCGGCTGATGCAAGCGGGGGCGCGTGAGCTATTGGGTGAAGGCGGCACGAAGGCGATGTATTAGTGGGCGGCACGCTTGCAGACGCGCGCGGCTCTGAGTACTCCCGCTACAAATGGCACGCCGTCGCGATGCTGTGGTGGATCGCGCTCTTCAACTATGCCGACCGCCAGGCCATATTCTCCGTCTTCCCGCTGCTAAAGCAACAGTTCCACCTCTCTCCCGAACAACTCGGGCTGCTCGGGTCCAGTTTTGCGTGGGTATACGGACTCACTGCGCCGTTTGCGGGCAACATCGTCGATCGCATCCGCCGCAAGACCGCGATCCTCGGAGGGCTGCAGGTCTGGAGCTTGATCTGCATGGCGACCTCGCTCGCTCGCGGCTTCCCCGCCCTGCTCTTCTTCCGCGCGGCCGAAGGGCTGGGCGAGACCTTCTATTTCCCCGCATCCATGTCGCTGCTCAGCGACTATCACGGACCCGACACCCGCTCCCGCGCGCTCGGGCTGCATCAGACCAGTGTTTACGCGGGCACCATCGCCGGCGGGTTCTTCGCGGGCCTCATTGCGGACCACTACGGCTGGCGCTGGTCATTCATCGTCTTCGGCGGACTCGGCATCCTGCTCGGATTCGTGCTTTCCAAGTGGCTCATCGAACCCAAGCGCACGGCGTCCACCGAAACCCGCGTGCGACTGCGCGATTTTCTCGCCGAAGTACGTCACAATCCCGCCGCGCTATTGATCCTCGGCGGCTTCCTTTGCGCCAACTACGTCGCTTTGGTCCTGCTGTCGTGGATGCCATCGTTTCTCGGCGAGCGGTTTCATCTAAGCCTCGCGATCTCCGGCCTCACCGCGACACTTTTCGTCCAGTGCGCCAGCATCGCCGGAGCGCCGCTCGGCGGATGGCTTGCCGATTTCTGGAGCCGCCGCACCCCCGCCGGCCGCACGTTGGTCCAAGCCCTGGGACTCGCGCTCGGGGCGCCGTTCGTCGCGCTCTGCGGACAGAGTCGCTCTATTCCAGTGCTGATCCTCGCACTCACGTGCTGGGGCCTGGCAAAAGGAATCTACGATTCGAATATCTTCGCCGCCATGTTCGACGTCATTCGCCCGGAAGCCCGCGGCACCGCCGCCGGATTGCTCAACCTCGTCGGCTGGATGGGCGGCGGTATCGCCCCCCTCGCTACCGGCTATCTGGCCGACAGCGTGGGTCTCGGCCCCGCCATTTCCTTTGCCGCGGTCGTTTACCTGGTGGGTGCGGCGTGCCTGGCAGCCGCGAGTATCCGGAGGGCGCGGGCCTGTGATAACCTATAGCTGTATGGCGATCCCCAATGTAAAGCGATTCCGGCCGCATTGCCCGGAGTGTGGTGAATCTTTCACCATTATGGCGGTCTTGCCGAAGAATACTGACGTCGACTCTTACCTGAAGG
>JAYTVY010000284.1:0-2000 GCA_043743755.1 Bryobacterales bacterium
TTTTTGGCGACTTCTTTGGCTGGGGCCATGGACTCCAATTCGGCTTTGTCCTTCTTCGCTTTTTCTTGGACGGCGGCAGAACGGGCAGTGAGGTCCTCCGCGGATAGATCGGCGCTGTCCTGGGTGGTTTCGATGGCGTTCTTCAACGCGAAATCGTACCGCGCGAGATCCTTGGGATGGGACTCCTCGATTTTCTTCAGGCGGGCCGCCATCTCTTTTTCGGCCGCGGCCACGGCCAGCATGCCCTCGTCGATCGCCACCTTGCGCTTCAGCGCGTCGTCGGCCACCGTGTCGATGGCCTCAATCAAATGCGTGTAATCCTCCAGCGTGTCGTGAATCATGGAGGACCGGCCGGCCTTTTCGCGGCCGAGCAATTGATCCACCAGATCCAGGCGCTGCTTGGCGAACTTCAGATAAAGCTTCAAGCGCAGGCCAGGCTCCTGCGCTTCACGCACCTGATCGGTTTCGTCGGCGCTCAGGAAATCCCGATTCTGCGCGGCGGCCACCGCCGCAGCCAGCAAACACAGAGCAAGCCAGCGCATATTCAATTCCTCACTTCTTGGTCATCACGTCGGACAACACTTCTTCGTTGATGTCCTGGAGCTTCTTGATCGCGGGGTCCACTGCCGGGCGATCCTCCACGGCCATGGCTTCCCGCAGCGTATGCAGGCGGCGCAACATGGCATGGATCTTCTGTTCGGCGTGCTTGTAATATTTGCTCTTGCGCGGCTTCTGCCCGCTGGCGCGCAGCGATTCATAGGACAATTCGACGGACTCCTGTACGGCCGCCAAGGCTGCCTGCGTGCGGGCCATGTCGCCGCCGGAGTAGGCTGTACGTGCCTGATCGATGGCGTCATTCGCGAAATCCAGCGCCGCCGCGGAACGCTTCCCGGGGTCCGGCTCGGCCTTAACGGCGGACAGATCCGCGAACGCGAGGAACAATGCCAATACGAAGGTCATCGTTTGTGGATTTCCTTCTCGAGGATGCGCGCCCGCTGCCGGGCCTTGAACTCCTCGTCCGGACTCTGGCCCTGGCTTAGCGACAAGAAGCGCTCATAGCTGGCGAGCGCGGGCTTCACTTGGTGCAGCTTATCCAGAGTAATGGCCCGCAGATAAACACCGAAGGGCTTCTCGGCGCCGAGGGCCGCGATGCGGTCCAGAGCCGCCAGCGCGGCGGGATAGTTTTCGGCGAGATAGAATGCGCTGGCTACCTCATTCCAGGCCTCCACGGATGTGGGCTTCAACTGTGCCGCACGCAAGAAATCCTGCGCGGCGGGAGCGAACTTGCGGTCGTCCCGGAGGATGCGGCCATGCAGCATGCGCAGCTCGAAACTGTTCGGATCGCCGGCCAGCGCTTGCTCGGATACGGCCAGGGCTTTGGCGGGCTGCTTGTTCTTCAAGTAAGCCAGCGCCAGGGCGGCGCGATTAGCGGTGGTGGGCGACTTCACTATCACGGCTTCCAGGTGGGGTATCGCCTCGGCGGGCCTGCCGGATTCGAGCAGCAGCTCTGCCAGGCGCTCTTGCGCTCCCGCATCCTGCGGGAACTGGTCATAGATGGCGATGGCATCGGCCGGGCGCTTGTCCTGCTCATACAGCCCGGCCAGCTGCAGCAGCGCATCGCTGCGATTGGGATCGAGTTCGGCGGCTTTGCGGAAGTGCGGGGCGGCCTCATCCAGCGGCTTGCTTTGGCCGGCGAGCGCCAGCGCCAGTCCGTATTCCGCGGCGGCGGACTTGGAGTCGGCGTCCAGGGCGGCGCGAAAGTACGGCTCGGCTTTGGCCGCATCATTCGCGGCATACAAAGCCTCGCCGGCGTAATAGTTCGGCTTGAACTCCTTGGGCTTTTGCGCGGCCGCCGACACCAGGAACGGCGCGGCTTCGGCCGTCTGTTTGGTACGCACCAGCGAGATCCCCAGGTTCAATTCCGCCTGATACAAGCCGGGTTTCAGCTCCAGGGTCTTCTTGTATTCGGGAACCGCGTCGGCATCGCGGCCCAGCAGGCT
>JAYTVY010000285.1:0-8061 GCA_043743755.1 Bryobacterales bacterium
GTTCGAGTGCAGGGCCGCTGGTGCTATCTCTACCGGGCCGTTGATTCCACGGGCGCGACGATTGACTTCCTGCTGTCAGCCCACGCTTTACGAGCACCGTGACTATCACAATGCCGTACTATAAAACGTATGGCGGAACAATCCAATACCAAACGGAGAAATTGGAGGATTCCGAGGGAGAAAAGGCTTCTGTCTACATTCCTCTGGCCTGGTTTGCTAGCGGGACCCCATACCCCAAGTTAACTACAGGGTGGGAGTTTTCGTTCGGCTCCCCAAATAGATAGGCACGGTACCCGCTAGTAACACAAGGGGCACCCTATCCCTTCGAAGAACCGAAGGAAAAAGGCCACCCGATCATCACGATCGTCAACGCGGCACGCAAGAGTGCGCGCGCTACAGTAGAATCAAGGTTTATGCGCACGCGGGCACTGCTCGGCTGTTTCTCGATCGCGCTCTGCCTGTTCGCGCGGCAGCCGGTGCGTTCACGGACCGCCATGGTGGTGGCGCAGGAGCCCTTGGCGGCCGATGTTGGCGTCGCGGTGCTCAAAGGGGGCGGTAACGCAGTCGACGCGGCCGTCGCCATCGGGTTTGCACTCGCCGTAACGCATCCCTACGCGGGAAACATCGGCGGCGGAGGCTTCCTGCTGGCTCGATTCGCCGACGGACGCACCACGTTTATCGATTTTCGCGAGTGCGCTCCCAGCCGGGCTACGCGCAACATGTATCTGGACGCCGATGGAAAGGTCACGCGCGACAGTCTGGTGGGCTGGCGTGCCTCCGGCGTGCCAGGTTCGGTCCGCGGGTTCGAGGATGTTCACAAGAAATACGGGCGCAAGCCGTGGGCGGAACTGCTGGAGCCCGCCGTGAAGCTGGCCGCCGGCGGTTTTCCCGTTTCCTACAGCCTGGACGCGTCGCTCAGGGCCAAGGAAAGCCACGACTCGCTGGATCGATTCGCGGAATCGAAGCGCATTTTTCTGAGCGTGCATTACGGCGACAAACTGGTTCAACCGGAGCTTGCCGAAACGCTGCGGCGCATCCGCGATCAAGGCGCGCGAGATTTCTATGAGGGCGAAACCGCCCAGAGGCTGGCTCGCGAGATGCAAGCCCATGGCGGCCTCATCACGCTGGAGGATCTGAAGAATTATCGCGCCATCGAACGCACGCCATTACGCGGGCATTATCGCGATTACGAAATTATCAGCGCTCCGCCGCCCAGTTCCGGAGGCATCGGAATCCTGCAGATGCTGGGAATGCTGGAAGGCTCGGGCTACGAGAAGACCGGCGCCGGATCGGCGGCAGCCATCCATTACGTGGCCGAAGCCGAGCGCCGCTTCTTCGCCGACCGCAGCGAATACATGGGCGATCCCGATTTCGTGAAGATCCCGATTGAGAAGCTGCTCGACCCGCGCTATATCGCCTCCCGCCGCGCCACCATTGACCGCGATCGTGTAACGGCCAGTGCGCAAATCCATCCGGGTCCGCTCGCGCCGGCCGAGAGCACCCAGACCACCCACTACAACATCGTGGATGCGGAAGGGAACGCCGTGGCCGTCACCTACACGCTCAACGGCGGATACGGGAGCGGAGTGACGGTCCCCGGGCTCGGCTTCCTGTTGAACAACGAAATGGACGACTTCGCGGCCAAGCCGGGCGAGCCCAACCTGTTCAAGCTGATTCAAGGCGAGGCCAACGCGATCCAGCCGGGCAAGCGGCCTTTGAGTTCCATGACTCCCACCATTGTGCTGCGCGGCGGCAAGTTGTTTCTGGTGGTGGGCGCACCGGGCGGGTCGCGGATTATCAACGGCGTGCTGGAAGTGATGCTCAACGTGATCGACTTTCACATGAACGCGCAGGACGCTGTCGACGCGCCCCGGTTTCACCACCAGTGGATGCCCGATAAGCTCCTTCTCGAAAGCGGAATCTCTCCCGATACCGCGGCTCTGCTCAGAGCCAAGGGGCACACGCTGGACAGTATCGAAGGCGTCGCGCGCGTGGAAACGATTCTGGCCGCCGACGGCTGGCTGCAAGGCGCCACCGACGGCCGCGGATCGGGCAAGGCCTCCGGTTACTGATCCATCGAATGCAACACGTTCTGTCCACGCACATGTTCGTTGGCCATCGCCTGACCACCGTCTGGCTTGAAAAAGTCTGGAACGCCGGTATCGAGTCGGTGGAGATCTTCTGCGCGAAGCAGCACCTGGATTATCGCGATCCGGCCCAGATACGCGAGCTGGGCCACTGGTTTCGCGACGCGCGGTTGAAGCTGCATTCCCTGCATTCACCCATGTTCAGCGATGATGTTTGGGGGCGCACCGGCCCGAACGCGGCGCTGGATATTACCGAGCCGGTAAAGTCCAAGCGGATCGCGATTGTGGACGAAATCAAGCGCGCCATCGAGGTAGCCGAATCGATCCCGTGCAATTATCTGGTGCAGCATCTGGGCGCATCGGCGTCCGAATACAGCGAGCGGGGAGTGGATGCGGCGTTCTCCGCCCTTGAGGAGATCAACCTCTTCGCTAAGCAGCGCGGCGTGAACGTATTGCTGGAGAACATTCCCAACGAATTCTCGACGCCCGAGCGGCTGGTGCATTTCCTCGATACCACGCATCTGAAACTGCATTTCTGTTTCGACGCCGGCCATGCGAACCTCAACGGCAACGTGGCCGGGGCTTTTGAAACCTTGCAAGACCGCATTCGCTCGACGCACCTGCACGATAACGACGGAGCGGCCGACCAGCATCTGTTTCCGTTTTTCGCCCAGGGCGGCTCCATTGACTGGAAACAGCTTATGCAGCGTTTCAAACCGCGCGCGAATCAGTTTCCGCTGCTGCTGGAATTGCAGGAAGACCCCGAGCTTTCGCTCCCGCAGTCGCTGGAGCAAGTGCAGCGGATCTTTGAAAAGCTGGAGAGCCTTGTAGCCGCCAGTCCGGACCACGAATGACCTATCCTCGAATCACTATCGCCGATGCCGGGCGCCACGCCGGCGAAACCGTAACCATCCCCGGATGGCTCTATAACCTGCGCAAGTCGGGCAAGATCGTGTTTCCGCTGCTGCGCGACGGCACTGGGATCATCCAGTGCGTCGCGGTGAAAAGCAACATCAGCGAAGAGCTGTTTGAAACGCTGAAGAATCTCACGCAGGAATCTTCCCTCATCGTCACCGGAAAGATCCGGGCGGAACAGCGCGCGGCGGGCGGTTATGAAATGGATGTGGAAGACGCGCAGGTGATCCAGCGTGTCTCCGAGAGCGATCCCTACCCCATTACGCCCAAGGATCATGGCATCGACTTTCTGATGGACCACCGCCACCTGTGGCTGCGCAGCAAGCGGCAGAACGCCGTCATCCGCGTGCGGCACGAGGTGATCAAAGCCATCCGCGACTACTTCGATTCCCGCGGCTTCACGCTGGTGGATACACCCATCTTCACGCCCGCGGCGTGCGAGGGCACCTCGACGCTGTTTGAAGTGGATTATTTCGAGGACGAGAAAGTCTACCTGACGCAATCCGGCCAGCTCTATAACGAAGCGGATGCCATGGCGTTCGGCAAGGTCTACTGTTTCGGCCCCACGTTCCGCGCCGAAAAATCGAAGACCCGGCGTCATCTCACGGAGTTCTGGATGGTGGAGCCCGAGATCGCTTACGCCACCTTGGACGATATCAAGCAGGTGGCCGAGGAGTTGGTGGTCCACGTGGTGCAGCGCGTTCTGGAGAACCGCCGTCCGGAGCTGCTGGCGCTGGAGCGTGACGTCAGCAAGCTGGAATCGGTGCAGGCGCCGTTCCCGCGCATTAGTTACGACGAAGGCGTGAAGCGCCTGCAGGCCAAAGGCAGTGAGATCCAATGGGGCGGCGATTTCGGCGGCACCGATGAAACGCTGATCACCGAGGAATATGACCGGCCTTTGATGGTGGATCGCTATCCCACTCAGGTGAAGGCCTTCTACTTCGAGCCTGACCCCGAGCGGCCGGAGCTGGCCCTGGGAGTGGATGTGATTGCTCCGGAGGGCTACGGCGAAATCATCGGCGGCGGCCAGCGCATCCATGACCTGGATCTGCTGTTGAAGCGGATCGATGAGCACAAGCTGCCCCGCGAAGCTTTCAACTGGTACATCGATCTGCGCAAATACGGCACCGTGCCGCACTCCGGCTTCGGCATGGGCGTGGAGCGTTTTGTAGCCTGGATGTGCGGGCTGGAGCATATCCGCGAAACTATCGCTTTCCCGCGCATGCTGTATCGGACCCGTCCGTGAATCCGCGTTCGCACAGCGCGATTATCGGCGTGCCGCTGGACATGGGCGCGGACCGCCGGGGTGTCGACATGGGACCTTCAGCGGTCCGGGTGGCGTGCTTGAACGCGAAACTCACCGCACTCGGCTACACCGTGGACGATCTGGGAAACGTCGAGGTCACCCAGCCGGAAACTCAACCGGAAGGTTCCCCGCGCGCCAAGTATCTGCCGCAGATTACCGACACTTGTACGCGCCTCGCTGCCATGGTGGATGAAGCCATGGGCCGCGGCGAAACTCCGCTGGTGCTGGGCGGCGACCACTCCATCGCCATCGGCACCGTGGCCGGCGCTTCCATCCACATGCGCCGTCAAGAGCGGAAGATCGGGCTGATCTGGATTGATGCGCACGCGGATATGAACACACCGGAGAGCAGTCCCAGCGGCAACATTCATGGCATGCCGCTGGCCTGTTGCATGGGCCTGGGCCCGGACGAACTGACGCGCATCGGCGGTTTCGCGCCCAAGGTGGACCCCAAGAACGTGGCCCTGGTCGGCATCCGTTCGGTGGACGAGCTGGAGCGCCAACACGTGCAGCGTTCCGGCGTGCGGGCGTTCACCATGCGCGATATCGACGAGCGCGGGCTGCGCGCCGTTATAGAGGAAGCCATCGCCATCGCCGGCGATGGAACCGCGGGGTTCCATGTTTCACTCGACATGGATGCCATGGATCCCACTGAAGCGCCCGGCGTGGGAACTCCCGTACGCGGCGGCCTTTCTTATCGCGAGGCGCACCTTGCCATGGAAACGCTGTGCGACTCCGGCCGCATGCTCTCCATGGAAGTGGTGGAAGTAAATCCCGTGATCGATGAAGTGAACAGGACCGGATTGCTGGCCGTCGAACTCGTCCTATCGGCCATGGGAAAGAGGATTTTGTGAAGTTGCGCGTGGCGGTGATCTACGGCGGCCGCAGCGGCGAGCATGAAGTGTCGCTGCGGTCGGCCAAGTCGGTGATGGATGCCCTCGATCCCGAAAAGTACAAAGTGATCCAGTATTTCATTGGCAAGGAGGGCCGCTGGCGCCCTCGTCCCATCGCGCCGGAGCCGAACGGCAATCCCGAAATTGACGTCGTGTTCCCGGTGCTGCATGGCACCTTCGGCGAGGACGGCACCATTCAAGGACTGCTCGAAATGGCGGAGCTGCCTTACGTCGGCGCGGGAGTTCTGGCGTCGTCGGTCTCCATGGACAAGGAAGTTATGAAGAGGCTGGCGCGCGAGCGCGGCCTGCCGGTGGTGGAGTATTTGACGCTCTCACGCGCGGATCTGGCCGGCCCGGCGCCCGTCTTGCCTTTTTCGTATCCCGTCTTCGTGAAGCCGGCCAACCTGGGTTCCTCGGTTGGCATCTCGAAAGCAAAAGATTCCACGGAACTGAAGAAAGCGCTGGAACTGGCCGCGCAGTTTGACCGCAAGATCCTGATCGAGCGCGGAATCATCGGGCGTGAATTCGAGTGCGCCGTGCTCGGTAATGAGCAACCGGTGGCCGCTACACCCTGCGAGATCCTCCCCTCGCGCGATTTCTACGATTACGAAGACAAATATCTGCTGGACAAGGCAGGCACGGTGCTGCCCGCCGATTTGACTCCCGAGCAGACCGCCGAAATGCAGCGGCTCGCCGTAGGCTGCTATCAGGCAGTGGAGTGCGAAGGCATGGCGCGCGTGGATTTTCTGCTCGAAAATGCCACCGGAAAGTTGTACATCAACGAGATCAACACCATCCCGGGCTTCACTTCCATCAGCATGTATCCCAAAATGTGGGAGTACAGCGGGCTGCCCATGTCAAAGTTGGTTGACCGTCTAATCGAGCTGGCCTTGGATCGCCACCGGATCAAGAAGAGCCTGCGGTACTCGCGCGAATGATCCTCCCACTGCTCTTGTTTTTCGCGACGCCGGCGGATGAGGTGGAGAACGCCCTCAAGCGCTTCACACAAGCCTTGGCGGTGGTGGAACGCGAGGCGGCCGATCCCGTATCCACGCAACAAGGCATTTACCAGGGCGCTATTCCGGGGATGCTGCGGCGTTTGGATCCGCATTCCATTTTTTTCGATCCAGGCCAATTTGAACAGCTCAAGCAGATGGAGCGGTCTGAGCGCAAAGGCTTCGGGTCGGTTGTTTCCGTGCTGCCAGGCCGCGTGATCGTGCTCCAGGCGCTCCCCGGTACGCCATCCGCCAAATCGGGCTTGTCCCCCGGCGATGAGATTCTGGCCGTGAATAATGTGGCGCTCAACCGCCTGCAGTTCGATCAGATCATCGGCTTCCTGGGCGAGGCCCGTCAGCATCAGGCCAAACTGGATGTGCGGCGGCCGGGCAACGCGCGCTTGCTGCAGTTCATCCTCGATCCGGAGCTGGTGGATTCGCCCAGCGTCGATCGCGCCTTCTTCCTCGCTCCCGGTATCGCTTATATTCGCGTCAACGCCTTTGAAGTGCAGACCGCGAAGCAGCTCAAGCAGGCCATCGAGGGGCTGGGCGGCGCGAAGCTGCGGGGTCTGGTTCTCGATTTCCGCGACAATCCCGGCGGCGTGGTGCAAAGCGCGCTGGAAACCGCTTCGTTCTTCTTGAAGCCGGGGCAAAGGATACTCAGCGTGAAGGGCCGAAAGATGAAGTCCGAGGATGTGGATACGCCGAAGACCACGGCGCCCTACGAATTTCCCGTAGCCATCCTGGTGAACGCGAAATCCGCCAGCGCCGCCGAGATTGTCACCGGCGCGCTGCAGGATCATGACCGCGCCGCCATCGTGGGCGAGCCCAGTTATGGCAAAGGCCTGGTACAAAACGTCTTTCCACTCTCCTCCAACAGCGGCCTCGCGCTCACCACGGCGTTCTATTACACCCCCAGTGGCCGCTCGATTCAGAAGCCTCTATCCACCGGCCAATTGGAGGTGGAGCACCCGCCGGCCGCCGAGTTCAAAACCGACTCGGGCCGCACCGTCACCGGCGGAGGCGGCATCCAGCCCGACGTCATCGTGCATCCCGACCAGCCCACGCGCCTGCGCGTAGTTCTGGACGCCAGCGGCGTACTCGCATCCTTCGCCACCGACTACACCCAGCGCCACAAGATCACCGAGTCATTCGAGGCAACTCCCGCGCTGCTTGACGATTTCCAAGTCTACGCATCCCAGCGCGAGATCCAGCCGGCGGTAGTCGAGTGGCTTCGCGAGCGCGAGTGGCTCCTCAGCCGCCTCCAGCAAGAAATCTTCAACCAGGCCCTGGGAGTCGCCAAAGGCGACGAGGTAGAAGCCCAGCGCGACCCCATGGTCCGCCAAGCCCTCCAAATTCTTGTAGGGCAGCCCCCCCGGGCTGCAGCCGGCCCCCCGGCCGGCTTCCTCGTTTTCACCGTAAAATAAGATCAGCCAAGGACCCTTTGCCCCGCCTCTCCTCACTTCTCCTCCTCACCGCCCTCACCGCCGCGGCCCAGCCCACCCGGCCCCCCGAAAAAGGGCAGCTCGACGCCAGCCCCGCGCTCTTCACCGTGCTCGCCGCCATCAACGCCGCGGGCTACGACGCCGACCTCGAATCCCCCGCCACCTATCCCATCCGCAAGCAGATTCGCGATCTCATCGCGTCCAAGAAGCTTGCCAGCGTCGAAGAGCTTAAGACCTTCTTCGCCGCGCACCACCAGCGCGACTCCACCGCCGAATTCAGCCAGTACGTGTCCTTCGCGCTCACCATCGACGGCCCTCCGGATTTCAATTTCTGGCTGAAGGACGCGGAGCTCCCGCCCGACGTGAATGCGCTGAAGGATTTGCGCCCCCTGCTTGCCCGTTTTTATCGGGAAGCCAATC
>JAYTVY010000286.1:0-4285 GCA_043743755.1 Bryobacterales bacterium
TTCTCAATGACAAGAAGCCTGCTTGCTTTCCTGATGGCGGCGTCCGCCCTGGCGCCGGCCTATTCTCAAGTTGGAACGATAACTTGTAATCTGGCTCCCGCAGTGCCCCCGCTCGTGCGAACGAATGGGGCTTCCGAGCTGATCAGCGATTTGGTGATGACTTGCACTTCCACTGGTCCGTCCGTCTCGGTGAATGTAAACATCCAGATTTTCTTGAATGTGAATCTCACCAGCCGGATCATGAATCCGGTTACAAAGCTGACGGAAGGGCTGCTGCTGATCGATGAGCCGAAGCCCGGCGTGGCGAATACAAGCAATGGATTCCCATATTTCGGACAGGTCCTGGGAACGCCCGGGATTCCGGCGGGCGCGGCCGGCTCCGGGAATGTCTACCAGGCTACGTTATTTTTGGACAACAGGATTGTCTGGACCGGCGTTCCTTGGGTCACGGGGGGAACGCGCACGTTTCGCATGACCAATATTCGCGGGAACGCTTCCGCTCTCATGGGGAGCGGCCCCATCCTGTCGGAGATAGTGATTACGGGCGTTACCGCCGCCATCGTAAACCCGGAAAGCGTGGTAGCGCAGCCCACCGACGGGCTGAAGTTCACGTCGTCTATTCCGGTGGGCGCCGCCGGTACGCTGGATCTGCGCTTCGAGGAATTGTTCCCGTCGGCATTCAAGAAACGCATTGAGAATACGCTGGGAGGACCGCTGGCGGCCAGCAACCAGGCACCTAGTACGATTCCTATGTAAATAGCCGGCATATTCCGGGCGGCTTTGCTTTAAGATACCCACAAAGGAGATTTCGCCATGACTCATCGTGCTTACCTTTTCGGGCTTGTGCTCGCCACCACTCTCACCACTCCGCGCCTCTCCGCCGCGAATACCTATCTCCAGGCTTCGTTCCTCGCCACGTCCGGTCCAGTGGCCATCAGCGTCAACCATTCCGCTAATCTCTGCGTGACCAACCTGGGCAACAAGACAGTGCGAGCATTGCTCGCCTACGTCAATGCGCAGACCACGCCGAACACTAACAACATCGCGCCGGCACAGATCCTCGCTGTACGCGAAGCCGCACTCGATCCCGGAGCGGGCTTTTGTTTGGGAAAGACCGGCGCGGAACTCAAGACCGCTGCAGGGCCCAACGCAACGTGGGATAGCAACGTTATCGGCATCATGGTTCCCGAAGGTCATTTCACGGGCTTGGCTGATGCAAACGGGACCATCACACACGGGGGCATCATCGTCCAGACGGAAAACCACCCCGGCGGTTGCAATGATAACGGCATCGTCGTGGAAGGCGGACTAGTGCCGTCGCTCCAGCTCTTTACCGGTGGAACGCTGGTGCTGACTCCCAACATGACCGCTAGAACCCTCCAAGCGGGACCGGGAGGGGGACCTCACTAAGATCACTGCACTTAAACGTCAGCCAAGTAGCGGTGGACGAAGGTGACGGCCATGGCGCCTTCGCCCACCGCGGACGCGCAGCGTTTCACCGATCCATGGCGCACATCGCCGGCGGCGAACATGCCGGGCTGGCTGGTTTCCAGATAATAAGGACTGCGATCCAGCGGCCAGGTTGAAGGCGGCCGGCCATCCACGAACATGTCGGGGCCGGTGAGCAGGTAGCCGGCCTCGTCGCGCTGGATGCCGGCATCAATAGCCCAATCGGTGTGAGGAGCGCCGCCGATGCAGATAAACAGCCAGCGTGTCGCTAGAGACTTCGTTTGTCCGGTCTTGCGATTGGTTACCTCCAAGTTCTCGAGAACGGTTTCTCCCGAGATAGCCGTTACCTCACTGCTGGAGAGGACCTCGATATTCTTCGATTCGGCGATGCGGTCCACCAGATAGCGCGACAGCGTGATCTTGAGGCACGCATCGCGAATTACGATGGTTACTTTGCTGGCATAGCGCGAGAAGTGCATTGCGGCTTGGCCCGCCGAGTTGCCGCCACCCACTACAATCACGTGTTCCTGCGCGCACAGGGACGCCTCACTGGCGCCCGCTCCGTAGAAAACGCCCGCCCCGGCCAGGCGCTGCTCATTCGGGAGATTCAGACGATTGTATTGAATGCCGGTGGCGCATACTGAAGCGCGGGATACGATCTTCGATCCATCCGCCAGGTGGCCGATTCCCTTCCCGGCCGTAAACTCGCCGCTGACTGCTTCGCGCGCCAACAGAATGTCGACGCCGAAGCGGCAAGCCTGCTCGCGGGCGCGCTCGGCCAGATCCGCGCCGGAAATTCCGGATGGGAACCCCAGGTAGTTTTCGATCTTGGAACTGGTGCCGGCCTGCCCGCCGGCCACGGAGCGCTCCACCAGCACGGTCTTGAGGCCTTCAGAAGCGCCATAAACGGCGGCGCTCAAGCCGGCGGGTCCTGCGCCATAGATGGCCAGATCGTATTCGGCATGAGCGGGCTGGTGAAACCACCCCAGTTTTTCGGTCACCTGCTGGATGGTGGGATTCTCCAGGCGGCTTCCGTCGGGAAAAATGCAGACGGGCAAGCGGGGATCGGCGAGATTGTCGACGCCGGCCTCCGCACGCGCCTGATCGTCGCCTGCGAGCTGAATCCAATCGAAGGGTACATCGCCGCGCTGCAGGAAATCGCGCAGAGCGTAGGCGCCCGCGGACCCCGTGGTTCCCAGAATTTTCACGCGGGCGGATGCGGCAGTATGATCGGCCATCGGAACTCCTCTAACTCACATTAACGGTAAGCGAAGAATAAAGCCGGGCTATCAAGGCCGCCTCCACGAGCGGGCTAGCGGCGATCGTGATCGCGGTCATGATCGCGATCGTGATGTTTCTCACGCCAATCGCGGTCGCGGTCGCGATCCCAGCGGTGATCATGGTCAAAACGGCCGCGGTCGCCTTCCCAGTAGCCGTCGTAATACCGTTCTCCATCGTGGCGAGGCGCCACCCAGCGCGCAGCCGGATAGGGCGGGCGGGACCAGTAACCTTGATGCCAGACGTAGCGGCCATTGACGACGTACCAGTAGCCGTCCACCCAGAAGAAATCGGGTCCCGGCGCCGACGGGCGGTATCTTACGACTCGCGGGGGCGGCGGAGCGCCGATGCGAATTCCAACAGAGACCTGGCCGAACATAGAGCCGCCGGCCAGCAAGGTGAGTGCGAGCAGTCTGCGTGTCACGGGAATGTCCTCCTCCTTAAGTATGCAATGGATGGAGGGGGCTGGCGTTACGCTTCCTTCGGGCGCGGCTCCGTGCGGGGTGTGCGGGGGGGATGGGCCGTGACGGAGCCGCGCGGGCGGGGAGGTTGGACCTATTCCTTCTTGCGCGGATCGTCGTCGGGATTAACGTAATTGAGGACGAAGGGTCCCATGGCGGTTACCTGGACAATGGTCTCGCCCTTGGACACCGCGAAGTGACGCATTCGCTTGGGCATGACGACATAGGAGCCCACTGGAAAATCGTGCAGAGCGGAGGTGTCGAACTTATCGCCCATTCCGGCCGCGAAGGTGCCTTGCAGCACGGTGATGTGCTCGTCGGTGGGATGCCAGTGCGCGGCCACTTGACCTCCATCGGGGACTTTCAGACGGACCGTGAACATGCCCAGCTTGAAGGGATCGCCGCTGAGAACCGCCAGTTGCACGGCGGACGGCAAACCGGTTGCGGGAGGGGCGGCCATCCAGGTTACGTCGCCCGGCGTGAGCAGGACGGCATTCATGGCGGCCGGGTGGGCGGCGGCCTTCTTGGCGGGCTGGCCGCTGGCGGCGGTCAACATGGAGAGGCAGATCAGAATGGATAGTCTCACGGTATTTTCCTTTACTCGATTCTGGAACAACTCGCGGGTAGTATACCAACCGGCGGGGTTGTTCGGAATTTCCAATATCCTGTGCGGTCGCGAGGCCAGGCTGGTGCGTAGTATGCGGCAAGAGGAAAAGATCATGCGAATCGCGATGTTAGTTGCGGCAGTTGTCCTGATACCGGTGGGGGCTCAGGAATTCAGACTTCCGGTGAACCTGGAGCGGCTGGGAGCCAAAGCGCAGTCCACCGTGGATGTGTCGCTGGACAGGTCGCTGTTGCGGCTAGCCGCGCGTTTCCTGTCCGATAAGGACGACGACCAGGGGAAAGCGAAGAGGCTAATCGAGGGATTAGAAAGCGTGACCGTACGTTCTTACGAATTCAGCGGAACGGGCGAATATCAGAGTGCGGACCTGGACGCGATTCGGGCACAGCTGCAGGCGCCGGCGTGGTCTCGAATTGTCAACGTGAAGTCGAAGGGAAACTCGCAGGATGCCGACGTCTACATCAAGACGGAGAGC
>JAYTVY010000287.1:0-4425 GCA_043743755.1 Bryobacterales bacterium
GTCCGCGCGGACCCAGGTGAAGATAGCTCACGCTTCCGATGATGAACCCCACGGCCTCAACCAGGCAGTAGAAGAACACGAAAACAAAGCGCCTCAAAGGCCCGCGTACTAAGTAGAAAATGACAAGAATATCTAGAAGGAGACCGATTAGTGCAGGAACCATCCATGCGGAAAACATGGCTCAGGTCCCATCGCCGCGAGAGGCGATCAGGATGGGGAATGAAACGCTAAACCAGCCAGGGATCCGGCGTGGGCAGGGGGATTCCCTTGAGCCTGAGCCAGGGATCCGGAGTCGGCAACGGAATTCCTGCGATCCAGGGATCCGGAGTCGGCAGCGGAATTCCTGCGATCCAGGGATCCGGGGTCGGCAGCGGGATGCCCTTGAGCTTGAGCCAGGGATCCGGAGTGGGCAACGGAATTCCAGCCAGCCTGAGCCAAGGGTCGGGCGTGGGGAGCGGAATGCCAGCAAGCTTGAGTAAGCCATTTTCGTGGGCGACGCCACATGCGGCCGATACGGGGGTTGGTCCATGGGAGGCAGCAACACCGAACGTTGAAACTGCAAGCAGAAGGATTGTAGCACACATTGCGGACTGAATAGACCGCCAGGGCATATTGTAATCTTCCTTATACATTCTCATAGAAGCGAACCATAGGACTACAGGCCGACTACGTCCTAAGGTCTCCATCTTAGTAGACTTCTAAGGCGATTACAATACTACTCTGAATTTATTTGTGTAGTCCTGCCGGGGAGCTAGTGGCAGGCCCGACCGAAAGTTCTCAGCGAATCTATTCGCCGCGAGTGAGAAAGGGGGCGTTTTCCAGGGGTTCTTCGGTAAATCGCGAGCGTGGGCCGCGAGAAGTTCGACGGCCGGGCCACTCGAGACGCATATCCCGCGAGACCTCATCGAGCATGTCAACGTCAGCCACCTTACGTTCCATGGCAAACGCCGTCAGCAACAGGTTGTCGCAGAGAGCATTGATAACGCGCGGAATACCCTGAGAACGGACATGCACTTCGGCGATTAGCGCCGGGGGGAACACAGTTTGATTAGGCATGCCGGCTTTGGTGAGCCGGGTGTTGATGTACTCGGTGGCATCTTGCAGTGTAAACGGCTCCAGCGTGCACCGCAGGACGATACGCTGCTTCAAATTCCGCAGGTTGGGAGCATCCAACTTGCGATCCAGCTCGGGCTGTCCGGCCAGGACTACCTGGATCAACTTGCCTTGCCGGTCCTCGAGGTTGCCCAGAAGGCGGATCTCCTCGAGTACGTCGCTATCGAGATTGTGGGCCTCATCCACAATAAGGACGGTGGTGCGGCCGCGGTCATTCTGGTCGATCAGGAGCGAATTCAAGGCGAAGAGCACTTCCGTTTTGGAGGTTCGTTCGCAATGCAGATCGAGATCATAGGCGATCATCTCGAAGAACTGGCCGGCGTTGATGCGGGAGTTGAAAATGAACGCGAACTCGATATATTGGGATTCCAGGTAATCGCGCAGGCATTCCAGCATGGTAGTCTTGCCCGTACCCACTTCGCCCGTAAGCACAATGAATCCCTTGCGGCTCTGCACTCCGTAGATAAGATTGGCCAGGGCCTCCTCGTGCTGTTCGCTGCGATAGAGGAAAGCCGGATCGGGGCTTAGGCTGAAGGGACTCTCGGTGAAACCAAAGAACGCGTTGTACATGCTGATGCTTTCGGGCTTTCACCCTTTAGTGCATCTTAACACGCATTTGTCCCAAACTATCTAGAACCAATGGGGTAAGTGATACTGGCCGTTGGGACAGGGAGCGTCCCTGCGCTACGCCGACACGCGTAATTCGACGAATCCGGGGAGCGTGGCGGGCTGGTTCCCCAGGAAGACCACGCGGCGGGTCTTGGGGAATGGAAGTCCGGACCGGATCGCCTGGCTGTAGAAAGGCAGCTGGCCCAGGACTTGGCGCAGCGCCTCATCCCCGGTATTCGAAAAGGCGATCTTCGAAAGCAGGCCGGCGCCCCATCCAAGAGGCAGAATGCAGGACAAGGGGTCCTGCCGGACCTGATCGAGCCGGGCGCGCAACGCCGCGAGGTTCTGCTGCATCACCGTCATTCCGGTCCATTCGGCGTAGCGCTGATGAATGTCGAGCGCCTGGGTGGACCAGCCGTTAACGTCCCGGAATATCGAGGCGGTGTCGGGGCGTCCGCGGCGGCGAAGCGAACGGGCGATTTCCGGCTGCGCCAGGAATGCATCCTGCCGCCAGTCGCCTTCAAAGACCGTCTCCGGCGCAGCCATTTCGGCGAAGACCGGAGTCGCATCCTCGAAGCGCTTGACCGCGCCGCGAGGGCTTTGCTTCCAGGCCAGCTCGAACTTGCCGGCCCCGCGCGGCTCCAGCGTGGATGTGCGCAAGACGTAAACCTTGAAGCTGGACACTGGGACTGCGTTCGAATCGCTGGCGCCCACCAGCCGCATAACGTCGGCCCCATATGTACCCACAGCCGCGTCCTCTACATTGCCCGCGGGGTTCCGCGGCACGCGGCTTTCCGCATTTACCTTGGCCGCCAGATCCTTCAAAATTTGCTCCCCGGCATGCGCGTGAACCACTCCGGTGCGCAGCGCGCCCTTTACCGAAGTCGCCGGCAAATACGGACCGCTGGGGCCGGTGGCGAAAGTAGGGATGAACAAATACTCGGCGCGGGTGCGCTCCCAATACTGAGTGGAACTGGCGTGCTCAAAGGGAATGCGGCGGCCGGCATAATTCTGCGCGAATCCACCCCAGGACGCGAAATCGAGCTTCTCGGCTTTCTTGAGCTGGACCAGGTAGCTTTCGAGGCGCGGCCCGCGCGCCAACAGCCGAAAGATCCGATGCTGATCGAGAACGTTGACATGGTCCTTCCAGACCATGTAATCGATAGGCGCTAGCTTCTGGCCATCGCCGATGAGCGTGGGCGTGAGAACCGTGACGCGATATCTCATCATGACGCTCTCCATGGGATGGGCCATGCCACGGCGAATCCGGCGCGGAATACCGGATGCGGAAACCCGGGCGGCGCTATATCGGTGGCCTGACCGGCGGGTCCCGCCTCCGCGGATGCCAGCAGCACCGAGCCTTCGGCGATCATGCGCGTCTCCGGTTTTGGATGACCCCAGTGCCGCGCGCTTTCGATGCGGCCGGAGCGGAGCAAGGTTGAGTAGCTGCCTCGTTTCCAGTCAATGCCGTCGCGCTCGGACGCCGTATATACCGAAAGCAGCCACCATGCGTTCTCGGCCCCTTCGGTTGCCGGCGCGGGCCACGGCTTCCATTCCGGATCTTGCGAACGGCCCCAGCCGCGCGATCGTTCGCCGCCAAAACCGGAGTCCGCCAGCAGCCGGAAGGCGGAGCGCACCGGCGATTCCCACTTCTCGCGGTCTTCTTCGGTGGCGAAAACCACCAGCGTCCAGAGTCCGCAATCGCGCGTGAACTCCAGACAGGCAGTGGAGTGAACGTCAATCTTGCCGCAGTCCAGCCGGTCCACGGAAGCGTTGGACCGCAGCGTCACGCGAAAGGGTCCCGCCTGCGGGCGATCGGCCGGCAGCAGGCATTCATTCTCGCCATCCACTGTCCAACGGTCGTCATCGAGGGGCTGGTCCGCCAGCAGGGATTGCACCAGCGCAAGCGGTATGAACCGGGCGCTCTTGTAGCGAACTTTCGCGGACGGCGGAGGGGGCCATACGCTGCGCGGCGGGATCACGTAGAGCGTATCGCGCTGGAACGGGAAGAATGAGCTGAAACGAACTGCGGATGCCCCGCCATCGCGCCGCGCGGTGGCATCCAGCCATGCATCCATAAGATCCAGCCGCGCCATGGCGGAGGTGACGGCTGAAAACACGGCGTCGCTGTGATACACGCGTCCCGCGCGGTCGCGGGCTCCGGACGCCGGTCCGAAACGCCAGGGGCCGATGGGTCTAAACCGCACGGCGAAGGAAGGAGACGGCATCGTTATTCGGAAAGACTTCCGGCGAAATCTTCGCCCGTAACCAGCGCTTGCAGGCCCGCCAGATCGGAACCGGAGAGCAACTGCTGCTCGGCCGCGCCGGTGGCGTAGAACCCTCGGCTGCGCCACACCAGCGACAGGTTAGAGAGGCGCACGCGTCCGTTCCCGCGCGAACCGCCGCCGCCCAGCGTGTCGTCTTCAAGCAGGCGCAACCCTTCGACAAAGCGCGCGATCAGTGGGCGGTCTTCATCGCACAGGACATCCAGCACCATTCGGAAATGAAATTTGGCGCCGGCCGGAACCCGCTCCAGCGTGCGCGGATTGGCCTGGGAGGTGATGCGGTCAATGGCGTTCTCACTCTTCACTTCGGTGAGCTCGTCGTCGAGATTCTCACGCATCTGCGGCGTGATGGACTCGCCCACCAGCGGGGCGTCGTACACCGTCAGGCGCGCGGGACTGGCGCTGTTGGTATCCAGTG
>JAYTVY010000288.1:0-5921 GCA_043743755.1 Bryobacterales bacterium
CCTCGTCCCCGCCGTTCACCCCCGTCGGAAATTCCAGAGCGATTCGAATCGTCTTCGCCAACCGGCTCCGATTCCCCACTGTAAGAGCAAGCGCCGCCGGCCGCCCCTTCCAGGTCCGCACCAGATCCGGCGTGAGCAGGCCGATTCCCTCCAGCGCGCGCCGGCCCATCACCGCATCCAGCGCCACCGCGAGGCCAACGGCCGCGATTCCGGTCCACGCTATTACGCTCCAGCCCGGTATCGCCGCCAGCGCCGCGCACGGCGCCACAAGCGCCGCAACGAACAGCAGCATCCGGCCGGACGGCGCCAGCCGTACTCCCCGCAGCTCGGCCATCCGATCCATCGGCCTACCTGGGCACCGCGATTCCCTCGAAGATTTTCTGTACCACTTCACCAGTGCTCAATCCCTCGATCTCATATTCGGGGCGCAGGATCAGGCGATGCTCCAGCACCCCGCGCGCCATGCCGCGAATATCGTCCGGCGTTACAAAATCGCGCCCCTGGATGGCGGCGCGCGCCCGGCTCGCCAGCAACAGCGCCTGGGTTGCGCGCGGACCGGCCCCCACCAGCACGCTCTCGTGCGTTCGTGTTTTTCTGATCACGTCCACCACGTACCTCACCAGTTCTTCCTTCATGACGATCTCATTCAGCGCCCCGCGCAGCCGGTCCAGCTCGCCCGGCTCCACGCATGCCGTCACCTCGCCGCGCTCCAGCATCGCTTCCGGCGAATCGGTTCCCAGCGTCCGCTGGGCCAGCGCCAGTTCGTCGTCGCGCTCCGGCCAGCTCATGACTATCTTCAACATGAAGCGGTCCTTTTGCGCTTCGGGCAGCGGATAGGTGCCTTCAAACTCGATGGGGTTCTGCGTGGCGAACACCGTGAAATCCGGAGACAGCGTGTGCGTATCCCGATCGATTGTCACTACCCGCTCCTGCATCGCCTGCAGCAGCGCCGACTGGGTCTTCGCCGGCGCGCGATTGATTTCGTCGGCCAGCAGAAAGCTGGTGAAGATGGGACCGCGCACCAGCGTGAATTCGTTGTGCCGCATATCGAATACGTTGGTGCCGGTGATGTCCGCCGGCATCAGATCCGGCGTGAACTGGATGCGCGCGAACTCGCAGCCCAGCGCCCGCGCCAGCGTGCGCGCCAGCAGCGTCTTGGCGATTCCCGGCACGCCTTCGATCAAGGCATGATTGCGCGTGAATATTACGATCAGCGCTTCGTCAACTGCTTGATCCTGCCCGATGATCACCTTGCGCACTGCTCCCCGAATGCGCTCGAGCACGGAGGTCAGATGTTCCAGATCGCCATTCATGTGTCAATCCCTCTCGGCCAGTATCCGGCTGGCTTTCCGGTATCCTTCATCCGCGCCAATTGCTCCCGCCGCCAGCGCCTTGACGCGCCCGGTCTTCTCGGGAGAGCAGGATCGCGACCGCTCCCACTCCGTTACGCAAACCCTGAACAGCGCTGTTCCCGGTACGTGCCGCCGCAGAAGATGCGCCAACCCCGATACCGCGTCTCCCACTGCTTCCCTGGGATCATCGTCGCTTCCGCGGGCGGGCTTTGACGGCAAGAGTGTCGCCGAATTTTTCCAGGCAAACAGCGCGGCCAGCAAGAATAAAGCCCCCACTACACCCTGCAACTGATATTTGCGAATCAGCGTGCCCACGGACTGGTTCTCGCTGACGCCGAGATGCGCCTCATCGAACAGGATCAATTTGGAAGAACCCGTCAGGGACGCCAGCAATTCCGAATCGCGATCGCGCTCCAGCGCCTCATTGCTAAAGGGATACGAATTGGCCGTGAGAATGATGACGCCCGCGCCGAACTTGCGCTCCCAGCGCGAAACATGCTTTCCGCCGTCGATGAAATACAGCGCCGTCTGCCTCGGCATGGCGTCTCCAATTCCCTCGGCCTCGGCCGCCTCGCTGGTGACGTACCCGAACGTGACGCCCCAGCGTTTCTCGATGGTGGGCGGCTCTTTCTTGGCTCTGGAAGGCTTCGAGCGGCGTACGGGCCGCATGGCCATAACGACGCGCGCGCCCCGCCCCGCGATATTCTCCAACTCTTGAAAATGTTCGTCCTTCTGATGCTCCAGTTCGAACGGCTCAACACCGAAGAGAAATAGAGCGCAGCCGGTGCACGCGATTCGGTCTAGCGGCCGGAAATTGCGCGTCACCGCAACGCCCGGCAACAACGCCAGACTGTCATGCAGCGCCTTGGCGCCCATGGGATCCGATCGCAAAGACGAGTACGGCGGATAGATGTCCCCCCGCGCAAAACGCAGCTCAAACAACCGCACCAGCCCGTACGCAAACCCCGCAGTCACCGCGACCACCAAAATCCACCTCATATGCCGGGCGGACCCCCAACCCCTCGCAACGTCCTTAAATTTTCCTCCAACTCCCTCAACTCCTCTCGCCCCACCGCATGCTCCCCATACCAGCTTCTTTCAAACACCAGCACGCTTCCCCGAAAGGCTCCCAGCACGCCCGCATGCTCCCGCGCCCGCCTGCGCAGCTCGCGCGCATAATCCTGATTCGTCTTGGTACGGTCCAGCGAAATCAACCCGCCTACAGCCAGCGCCGAAAGTCCCGCCAGATAGAGCGCCCGCGCGGCCAGCCGCAGCTCGTTACGATCAATGCACGCCCGCGCGAGATCCAGCCAGTAATCCGGGGGCTGCTCATCGGCGCGCGCATCCTCGGCCGTCAAATCCACCGCAATCACCGCCGCCGGCGCGGCTTCCACCACGCGCTGCCTGCGCCGCGCCAGTGCGGACCACAAAAGCCAGCCCAGAATCGCCGCCGCCACCGCCAGCAGCGCCACCACCAGAATGCGCAGCGTGCTTACCGGCATACCCTCCCGCTCCCGCCCCTGTGCGTCGCGGCGGCGCAGCTTTTCACGCAACCAATGCATCAGATCGTTGAACCATACCCCCACGCGGTGCGCACCGCTTTGTATAGCCGTCAAAGTGGCTTCCGTGGTCCTGACAAACCAGTTGGATTGAGCCGGCGGCGGCTTGTCCGCTCGCGGAAGCCGCCACGTGAATTCCGGCCGGTGAATCACCTGATCGATGGCGCGATCCAGCTCCACTCGCCTGCCTTCCTGCCCCCACGCCGCGCCCCCGGCCGCCAGCATCAGCACCATCAGCGCCGCGGCCAGCGCCCTTCTGAGTTCCGAGCGAAGATCCTCACCGGTCTCGATGGATTCGCCCCGGAAACAGCGCAGAACATAGACCGCCTTCATCCAGGGACTCACCAGCGCATACGTCAGGCTGGCCGACACCGCCAGGAACGTGGTGTTTAGCACACCCGACATCCCGCTGCGCGTGAAAGTAGTTTCCATTCCGAACAACGATTTCAGAAGATAGGGCGCCAGCGCCATGGTAACGGCGACGTTCAGAAATACCACCACCGTTACTACCGCGAGCAGCGCCTGCAGAGCCCAGTTCTGCGCCTGCCATAAAGTCGCTTGCCGCCGGGCCCGGCGCGCGGCGGCCGCGAGGCCTTCTTCCGCCGTGAAGTACGACAGGTTCTGGTAGAACGCATACACCCATGCGAACGGCAGCAGCGCGATGGCGGCCAGCGGCAACAGGACGAATTTCGTGGGCTGTAGCGACATCTGCATGCGCGCCGCGCGGCGTGAGACCGCTGAGAACCATCCCTCCAGCGGTTCTCCCGCCAGCTCCGAACGCAGCCCGCGCGCGAAAACGCCGTGCCAGCTCACCATCCATAGATACAGCAGCGCCACGCCCAGCGACGCTGCTTCCCGATGCTCGGCCGCGAAGGCGCTTTGGCTGAGATCGGCCCAGAAATATAGAAAACCCAGTAGAAACGGCAGCGTGCCGATCACATACGCCGACAGCACCGGGGATGGAGCGCGCCGCAGCAGGTACACGGCCTCCTCACAGGTTTCCACCGCGCTGTATCGTTTCGTCCCCAGATTGGGCTCGCTCACTTCGCCTCCCAACCCGCGGCGTCGTGCAGTTCCACTGGAATGGCGGTCAGCCCGCGTCCCATCAAGTAGAACCAGCCCCACGCGATGAGGAATCCCGCCAGAGGAAGCACTGCGCTCAACAAGGTTCGCAGCGGTTTCCGGCGCCGGGCGTCCGCTGCCGCGTGCAGCTTCAGGCAGCCCGCGCAGATCACTCGGCCCGCGTGCTCGGTGACGCACTCGCGGCAATAATATCGCCGGCAGGTGGGACAGCGCGACACCGCCTCGCGTGCTTCGTGATTGTGGCAGCGATAGTGCAGCGCCATATTTCAGGTCTCCAGCGTCAACGGAGGCGGAACGAGCAGGCTCCGGCGGTGCAGCAAAGTGAGAGTTAGTCCCATGGAGCCCAGCATTCCGAAAGCAGCCACCCCTGCCCAGCGCGTGGCGATAACCGCAGGATGGCGCTCCATGGCTTTCTGATCGGGATGCCGCAGATCTATCGACGCCATCAACATGACTCCCAGTATCATTCCGATCACGAAGCTGACGGCGATCCAGACCACGCTCGCCACCGCCACCCGCCGGATCGCGCGCGGTAGATCGGTCCGGCGTTGCTTGATGGCCGCCAGGATGACCAGCGCAATGATGCCTAATCCAAGCGCGGAGTCCACCAACGCCAGCGCGGTGGATCGATGGAACGTCTCAAACGCCGAACAAGCCGCCGCCACCAGCATCGTCGCGAACAGCCACACATGCGCACCACCGGCGTAATGCCGCAGCGGGATGGCTGGAGGCGTGGTCGTTTCGTCGCGCGCCGCGCCGCCCGCCTGGGGCAGCTGCGCGTCCGCGCTCCAGGCCCCTTGCGCTTCCTCCACCGCGTCCCGCAGCAGCGCGATGGATCGCCGCGCGTAGCGGAGCCTTCCCAGAGGCCGCAGCACCTCACTACTCACCGCCGTCCTCAGCGCGCAAATACAGTCGGGATAATGCCAGCCCAGCAGCGCGACTAAACTCGTCACCATGCCGGCCATCGCGGCCGCCACCCAGTGCCGCGTATACAACAACACGCCGGCCCACACCGCCAGCAAGCCCGCCAGCGCGTACAAGTACACGGCCAGACTGTCCTTCTCCACCAGCACGATGGCCTGAATATCGCGGAAGTAATAACGCCGGTACTCTTCCGAGAAGAGACCGCGGCGCACGTGCAGCACGTGGTCCGGCCCCAGCCACAGCTTGGATTTCAGCAGCACGCCGGAGGCCCCCGGGAGCTTGCGGTAATGTATACCGTTCATCGCCGGATCACCGCATACACCAGCAGCCAGCACCAGGCGGCGATCTGCGCCGCGGCCAGCAGCAGCGCCAGCCAGAATCGTATCTTCGTGCGCGGCAGCAAACTCCCCGGCGCGCGCCAGCGCCGCACCGCGATGTATACCGCCATCGGCGCCGTGATCGCAGTGGGAAAAACCAGCAGCACGGGCGCCACGGCCACCGCCAGCGCGAGGTTATCGTACAAGGGCCGCTTAGTGTCCAGCACCGGCAGCCGGCCTTCCCGCTGCATCGTGTCCAGACACCCCGGACACCAGTTTCGCGCCCCGAACTCCACCCGGCACAGCGCACACAGAAAACGCCCGCACTCGTCGCACGGGATCACGGCGCGCTTGCCTGGATGATAAAAGCACGCCGATTCGCCCTCCTCCACCACTGGTTCGCCGCTCTCGGACGCCGGCACTCGCAGCAACGCCGGAAATACCGTCACGCGCATGGGACGCAAACAGGACAAACAATAGCCCGCCGTGTTATTCCAAAATGTTTCCGGTACCGGCGCCTGGCACTTTGGGCAGGCGAGCGTCGGGACGGCGGAGGGCATGCCTCTATTTCTTGATTACCCGCGTCTCGCAGATCCGGTCATGCAGGGATCGCTTCTGGTCGTCGAAGCCGGCCATGATGTAGCCGATATACAGCGTAAAGTTGGCGCTGATGTATTTCGCGAAGT
>JAYTVY010000289.1:0-1507 GCA_043743755.1 Bryobacterales bacterium
GGATTATGGCACCGGCCGGCAGGTGCTTAAGAGCCACTTCGGCATCCGCGTGTGGCAGGATCGTTGCTGCGCGATTACCAATGTGGCCGCTCAAAGCCCCAGCCTGTTTGGAGAAGCGCACGCGATTCCGGTGGATCTGTCAGCGGCGGCCGGCAAGCATAGCCTGACAAACGTGGTGAGCGAGCACATGAATCATCACCCGGAATCCGATCTGATCGCTGTGCTCACCGGCAAGAAGGCTTTCCACGAAGCCCTGGGATAGAGCCCCGGGCGGGGGTGAGCGGCTTACGGGTGCCGAATTCCGCGCAGGCGTGGTTCTGGTCCGTCATTGGCGAAGCTCTGTGCTGTGGCGCAACGCCCGGCCCCGCTTGCTAGACTATAAAAACACATGAACTGCGGGGAGCAGCAGCTTCGCGAAGACATCGTCGGCGCCGGCCGCATGATGTACGAGCGTGGATGGATCGCGGCCAACGACGGCAACTTGACGGTCCGCCTGGATCGCGAACGCATCCTGGCTACTCCGGCGGGGGTGTGCAAAGGCCGCATGCGCCCCGAGGATCTTATCGTGTGCGATGACGCCGGCAACAAGCTTTCGGGTTCAGGCGAACGCACCACCGAGATGGCCATGCACGTCGCCATCTACAATGTCCGGCCCGATATTCAGGCGGTAGTGCATGCTCATCCGCCGATTTCGACGGGATTCGCCGTGGCCGGCCGGGCGCTGAATCTGGGCTTGATGCCGGAGTTGATTGTTTCGATGGGATCGGTTCCCCTGGCGGACTACGGCCTGCCGGGAACGCCGGCCCTGGTCGATGGAATGCTTCCCTACGTTCCGAAATTCAACGCCATTCTGCTGGCCAACCATGGCGCCGTATGCTACGGCGAAAACGTGGCGCAAGCGTACGCCCGCATGGAAACGCTAGAGCACCTGGCGCGCATTGCGCTGGTGGCCGAGATGCTGGGCGGCCCCAAGGTTCTGCCGCGGGTGGAGATCGAGAAGCTATTTGAAGCGCGCGCGCGCTATGGCGTTCGGGTGCCGAACGGTTTCGAACCGGGGAGCCCCATGGCGGCTGAGGACATGCCCGACCCCAGCGAGAAGCTGGACGTTACGCGCCAGCAGTTGGTGGCGTTGATCGATGAAGCTCTGCGCGTGCGCGGGGTTGCATAGGGCTTTCGGGGGTCTAAAAAGCGAGAAGGGGAACGTTGCCGTTCCCCTTCGCCACGTCGATCGAGTAAGACTCTGGAATCGTAACTTCTTGGTCCCCTTCTCAACGGGGAACTTCAGCTTATCACTTCTCGCCGGACTTCTGCTTCCCGGCCGCAGCCTGGGCCACCGGAATCTCGGGTGTGGAAGCCGACAGAAACACCACCCGGTCGCGGCCTTGGCGCTTGGCCCGATAAAGCGCATCGTCCGCCACCCGAATCAGCGCCTCCTCGGCCGGCTCCATACCCTTTACCCAGGCGGTGGCTCCGAAACTGCAGGTGATCAGTTTTGCCTCCTCGTTGA
>JAYTVY010000290.1:0-3535 GCA_043743755.1 Bryobacterales bacterium
CCTCGATGGCCGCCAGAATTTCCCCACCCGCTGCCCGCACGTTTCTGCAAGGCGCGCCCCCCGCCTGACGCACTCCTAGAAATGCACCCACCTGCTTCAGCGAAAATCCGAAGCGCAGCGCGTTCTGCACCAGCCGCACGCGGTCTTTTGCCGATTCGCCGTACTCACGGTACCCGGCTGCATTTCGCGCCGGCTTGGGCATCAGACCGATCCGTTCGTAGTACCGGATGGTGTCCGCGCTCACGCCGGACCGCTCCGCCAGCTGCCCGATCCTTAGCCGCTGCTCCATGTCATCTTAAACGCGCCGCGGCCCAAAACGACAGCAAAATGAAAATAGTGCTTGACCTTGGAGTCGTACCAGGCTTTACGCTGAACATATGTCACTCCACTTGCTTCTGGCCGCGTTGATTCTCACGCCGCTTCTTTTCGCGCAGCATGAGTCGATGCCGCCGGGAATGTCTCACGAAGAACACATGAAGCTAATGAACAAGCGCGGCAACGCGGCCATGGGATTTGACCGGGATAAGGTCACGCATCACTTCATCCTCACCGAAACCGGAGGCCGCATCGAAGTTAGCGTCAAACAAGACGCCGATGATGCCACCCGCCGCCAGATCCGCGAGCACCTCAAAACCATCTCCCGCGATTTCGCCGCCGGCGTCTTCACCAGCCCCGCCGCCACCCACGGCGAAGTCCCGCCCGGCGTTCCAGTGATGCGCGATCTTAAATCGCGAATCGCCTATACATATGAGGAAACCCCGGCCGGCGCCCGCGTCGTCATCGCCACCTCAAACCGCTCCGCGCGTTCCGCCATCCACGACTTCCTCAAATACCAGATCCGCGAGCACGCCACAGGAGACCCCACCTCGTAGGACAGGCCTCCCGGCCTGTCGCGTTGACATTCCCACTTCCAGATCGCCAATACCGTACCTCGGGCATCGCGTTCACCCCTCCATCCCCATCTGCGTCAGCCGGTACCTTAACGCATTCCTCGTCAACCCCAGCATCCGCGCCGCTTGGCTCTTATTCCCGTTCGCCCTCTTCAGCGCCTCCCGGATAATCGACCGCTCATAATCGTCCAGCGTCATTCCATCCGGCACAAAATGTTCGCCTGCCGCCGCCGGACGTACCCGCGGCGTCGTGTCCAGCCGGATATCCGCGGCCGCCAGCACCGGATTCGACGCCAGCACGATGCTCCGCTCCACCACATTCTCTAGCTCGCGCACATTCCCGGGCCAGTAATACTCCATTAACTTCTGGATCGCGCCCTCCGAAATCCCCGTCACCGGGCTCCCCAGATCCTTCCCCAGCTTCCGCACGAAATGTTCGGCCAGAAACGGAATATCTTCCTTGCGCTCGCGCAGCGGCGGGATGTTGATCGGCAGCACGTTCAACCGGTAATACAAGTCCTCGCGAAAAGTCCCCTGTTCCAGCGCCTCGCGCAGGTCCACATTCGTGGCCGCCACTACGCGCACATCCGTATGCAAAGTTCGATTGCTCCCCAGCCGCTCGAATTCGCGATCCTGCAGTACGCGCAGCAATTTCACCTGAATCGCCGGCGGCACGTCTCCTATCTCGTCCAGAAAAACCGTTCCCGTATCCGCCTGTTCGAACTTGCCAGGCTTGCTGGTCGTCGCGCCCGTGAACGCTCCCTTCTCATAGCCGAACAGCTCGCTCTCCATCAAGTTTTCCGGAATGGACGTGCAGTTGATCTTCACAAACGGCCGGCCCGCGCGCGGCGAGTGCTGGTGGATGGCGCGCGCGATCAGGTCCTTGCCCACGCCGCTTTCGCCGCACAACAGCACCGTGGCCCGCGTCGGCGCGACTCGCGATACCGTGGCGAATATCTCCCGCATCGACGCGCTGCGTCCCACCAGATTGTCGAACTGAAACCGGTACTCCAGTTCTTCGCGCAGCTTCTGGTTCTCATCCCGCAGCGCCCGCAGCTCCAGCGCCTTGTTCACCACCGCCATCAAATGATCCAGCGAAAACGGCTTCGGAAGAAAGTCCACTGCCCCGGCCTTCATCGCTTCCACCGCGGCTTCAATGGTGCCGAACGCCGTCATTACCACCACCGGCGTCAGCAAATTCTGGCGCCGCAATGTCGCCAGCAATTCCAGGCCGTCCATCCCCGGCAGCTTCAAATCCGTCAGAATCAGGTCCGCCCGGTCGCTGCGCTTCAGCGCCTCTTCCGCCGTCCCCGCCTGCTCCACTTCGAAACCGCCGGCCTTCAACTGCAGCTCGATTACGCGCCGCAGTTTCTCCTCGTCTTCAACCACCAGCACAGTGGCTTTCGTCATCCTTCGCGCTCCTCCGCCGGCAGGTACACCCGGAATACGCTTCCATTGCCCGGCTCGCTGTCCACCGAAATCTTCCCGCCGTGCTCGTCCACTATCTTGGAAACAATCGCCAGGCCCAGTCCCACGCCGGTTGGCTTGGTTGTAAAGAATGGATTGAAAATGTTCTCCAGATGCTTTGAATCGATTCCCGACCCGCTGTCGATCACCGCTATCTCCACCATGTCCTCGATCTGCCTCGTCTTCACGGTCACCGTTCCGCGCGGCGGGCTCGCTTGGACGGCGTTCAAGATCAGATTGTAAATCACCAGCTCCATCAGCTCGCCATCCATCGGAAACGGCCGGATATCGGGCGAATAGTTCTTGTAGATGGCCACGTCGAACGGCGGCTTGTGCCACTCCATCTGCTGCACCGCGCGATCGATTACCTGCGACAGCTCCGTGGTAACGCGTTTCAGTTTCAGCGGCCGCGCGAAATCCAGAAAGCGCGTGATCAGCGAATTGCTGCGGTCCACCTCGCTGATGATGAACGTGGCCATCTCCAGCGCCAGCTCATTCGTCGGCTCGATGTTTTTCATCAGCAACTCCGCCGAGCTCCGCATGGTGCCCATCGGATTCCGCAGCTCGTGCGCCAGTCCCGCCGACATCTGCCCCAGCGCCGCTAGCCGCTCGGATCGCCGCATCGCCGCTTCGGCCGCTTGCAAGCTCACGTTCGCTTCCGCCAGTTGCTCCGCGACGGCCTGATACTCCCGCGCCGCTGACCGGCTCGCTTGCGCCAGTTGATTCGTCAGGAATCCAACCACCGGAAGAATGATGGCGCGCAGCACCAGCTCGCGCACCTGGTCCGGCTCAATCACCTGGCCCGGCGCCAGAAATAGAAGAAAGGAAAAGTACGCACCGAACGCCACCGCGGTCGCGATCAGCGTCCCGATCAGACCCAGCGATGTCGCCGCCGAAATCACCGGTAGCAGCAGGATCCAGTAGTAGCTGCTCGCGATCCCGTCCGTCCACCCGATCAGCAGGTAGCACAACACCAGCTTGATCCCGAATGAAACGGCGCTCCCTTGCGGCGACGCGAAGTAGCGGATCTTCGGCTCCACCACCTGAAACACCGCGAGTCCCGCTAACAGCGATATGGTCGCCGGGTTGCGGTCCGGCCCGAAAAACGCCAGCGCCGCGAACAACAGAATCCACACCGCGTCCTGCGCGCGCACCAAGCCGCGCGTTCGCTTCCATGC
>JAYTVY010000291.1:0-6000 GCA_043743755.1 Bryobacterales bacterium
TGGCGCACGTGTCGGGCGCCGTGATGGCGGCGTACGTGCTGCTCGCGCACGTGGAAATTTCACACTTGCTGACGGCCGTCATCATGACCGCGCCGGCCACCATCATGATCGCCAAGATGCTGATCCCTGAAACCGGCCAGCCTGCGACGGCGGGCGGCGTAAAAGTGAGCGTGGAGCGCCCCGGCGTGAATATCATCGACGCCGCTTCGCGCGGCGCGGGCGACGGCCTGCAACTGTCGTTGAACATCGGCGCCATGCTGATCGCATTCATCGCGCTCATCGCGATGGCGAACGGCATCCTGGGCTACTTCTTTCACATGACCATGCAGCAGATCCTGGGCTATGCGTTTTCCCCCGTGGCATGGCTGCTGGGGGTGAAATTTCACGATTGCCAGTCCATCGGAAACCTGCTGGGAACGCGTCTGGTGTTGAACGAGTTCATTGCGTTCCAACAGCTGGGACCCATGAAGGACGCACTCGATCCGCGCTCCTTCAAGATCGCCACTTTCGCCCTCTGCGGCTTCGCCAATTTCAGCTCCATAGCAATTCAAATCGGCGGCATCGGAGCCCTGGCGCCAAATCGCAAGTCCGATCTCGCGCGTCTGGGCTTGAAAGCGGTGGCCGCCGGAACCATGGCGAATTTCCTGTCGGCGTGCATCGCCGGCATGCTGCTATGATCGACGCCGCAGCCGCATTCATTCGCTCCCGTATCAAAACTCAGCCTCGCGTCGCTATCGTGCTGGGGAGCGGCCTCGGCGCGTTCGCCGATGAGCTCACCGATCGCGTGGAAATTTCGTATTCGGAAATCCCGGGCTGGCCCGCATCCACCGCCATCGGTCATGCGGGAAAGCTGGTGGTGGGTCGCCTGGATGGCTTGGATCTCGCTGTAATGGCCGGCCGCAATCATCTTTATGAGGGCTACGCACCGTCGCAAGTAACCTTCGGCGTCCGCGTCCTGGCGAAACTCGGCATCCGCTCCATCGTGTTCACTAATGCGGCCGGCGGTATCAACTTAAGCTACAGCCAGGGCGCCCTGGTGCTCATCTCGGACCACATCAACCTGCAAGGGACTAACCCGTTGATCGGCCCCAATGACGATGCGTCCGGCGTGCGCTTCCCCGATATGAGCGACGCGTACTCCTCCGAGTACCGCGCCATCGCCAGGCAGATCGCGTCCCAGCAGGGAATCGCACTGGCGGAAGGCGTCTACGCGGCGGTGACCGGCCCCAGCTATGAAACCCCCGCCGAGATCCGGTACCTGCGCACCATCGGCGCCGACCTGATCGGCATGTCCACCGTCCCCGAAGTCATCGTCGCCAACTGGCTAGGCGTCCGCTCCCTGGCCATCTCATGCGTAACCAACATGGCGGCAGGCATCCTCCCGCAAAAAATAACTCAGGAAGAAGTAATCGAAACCGGCCACCGCGTCCGCGACACGCTGGTAAAATTCCTCAAAGCCCTGCTCCCCCGCCTATGACATCGCTCCGCAGCGCTACCTTCTTCGGCCGTGTGGGATTCGGTTTCTCGACACTCCTCCTGCTCACCTGCCCCCTCGCCTCCGCCGAACCCGTGGACATCATCTACACCGCCCGCTACGTCCTCCCCATGGACGGCCGCGCCACCCCAATCGAAAACGGCGCAGTCGCGATCCGCGGCGAGCGCATCGTAGCCGTGGGCCCCCGCGCCGACATCGACAAGCAGTATCAAGCCAAACAACGCGTCGACCGCCCCGAAGCATTGATCCTGCCCGGCCTCATCAATACCCACACCCACGCCGCCATGTCCCTGCTGCGCGGAATCGCCGACGACTTGCGCCTCCAGGACTGGCTCCAAAACTACATCTTTCCCGCCGAAAAGAAAAACGTCAAAGCCGATTTTGTCCTGTGGGGCACGCGCCTCGCCTGTCTCGAAATGATGCTTTCGGGCACCACCACGTTCGTTGACATGTACTATTTCGAGGAACAAGTGGCCCAAGCTACGCGCGAAGCCGGCATGCGCGGAGTCTTGGGCGAAACCATCATCGGCTTTCCCGACCCCGATTCCGCAACCCCCGCCGACGCCCTGATCCTCACCGAAGCATTCATCAAGCGCTTCCAGCATGACTCGCTGATCGTACCCGCGGTAGCGCCACACGCCATCTACACCAACGACGATAAGTCGCTGCGCAACGCGTCCCAGCTGGCCCGCCGCTACAACGTCCCGCTGCTGATTCACGTCGGCGAAACTAAAAAAGAAGACGACGATGCGCGCGCCACTCGCGGCATGTCGCCCACGCGGCTGCTCGAATCCCTCGGCGTCCTGGACGGCCGCGTTCTTATCGCGCATGGCATCTGGCTCGACGATGCCGACATGCAGATTCTCAAGAAGCATGGTGTGGGCGTAGCCCACAATCCATCCAGCAATATGAAGCTATCGAGCGGCGTCGCGCCGGTGCTGAAGCTGCTCGGCCTCGGCATTCCGGTGGGACTCGGTACCGACGGCCCGGCCGGCAGCAATAACGATTTCGATCTGATGGAGGAGATGAATCTCGCCTCCAATCTGCAGAAGATCACCACCATGGACCCCACCGCGCTGCCCGCCCGGCAGGCCATCGAGATGGCCACCATTCTGGGCGCACGCGCCATCGGCATGGATAAAGAGATCGGTTCGCTCGAACCGGGCAAGCGCGCCGACTTGATTACCTTGCGTCTGGATCGACCACACGCTGTACCGCTTTACAACGTGTGGTCGCAAGTAGTGTACGCGCTGAAAGGTTCCGATGTCGCCGACGTCGTGGTAAATGGCCGCCAGATCGTCCGCGACGGCCGCTCACTCACGCTCGACCCCGCAGTGGTGCTGCCGAAGGCCCGCGAGTACGCGCAGCAGGTGAAAGCGTCCCTTTCCGCGCCGCGCCCGTAAGGACGCGAAACGCCATCCCCTGATTCCCCGCCCCGCTATTTCTTCCCCAACGCCGTCATCCCGCCATCCACGCCGATCGTCTCCCCGGTAATCCCGCTCCCCGGTCCCGACAAAAACAGCACCGCTTCGGCAACTTCTTCCACCGTCGCGATCCGCCCCATCGGCGATATGGTAGCTGCATAGTCGAATGTCTCCGCCGGCCAGTTGGCGAAGCGCGTGCGCACGAATCCCGGAGCCACCGCATTCACGCGCACTTGCGGCGCCAGCGCGCGGGCCAGCGATTTCGTCATCGTGATCATCGCTCCCTTTGAGGCTGCATACACCATCGAACTTCCCATCCCCGTAGGCCCCGCCGCGGACGCGATGTTGACGATCGCCGCGCCCTCATTGCGGCGCAGCATGGTAACAGCCGCGCGTACGCAGTAGAACGCGCCGCGCAGGTTCGTGTTCAACGTCTTGTCCCAGATCCCGTCAGTGAGATCCCACAGCTTCTCGTGCGGCACTCGAGTGCTCCAGCCGGCATTATTCACCAGGATGTCCAGCCGCCCGAACTCTTGCTCGATGCGTTCCATCATCGCGATGACATCGGCTTCGCGCGAGACATCGGCCTGTACTGCAATCGCCTTGCCGCCTCCCTCGCGGATCCCAGTCGCCACTGCCTCCGCTTCCGCGGCCGACTTGCTATAGTTCACCGCCACGCCCGCACCTTCGCGGGCGAATGCCTCCGCGGTGGCCCGGCCGATGCCGGTCCCCGCGCCTGTCACCAGCGCAATACGATTCTTGAAGGTCATGAAAGCCTTTTCCATCATAGAACGCTAAACTGTCGCTATGAACCGGCGAACCAAACTCCGTCTGATTGGGTTGCTCCTGCTTACCTCAATCGGCGGCTTCGCTCAGGATTCCGGCGGCCAATGGTGGCGCAAGGCGGTGTTCTATGAAATCTATCCGCGCAGCTTCCAGGACACCAACGGCGACGGCATTGGCGACCTGAAGGGCATCACCGAGCGTCTGCCCTATCTCGCCGCGTTAGGAATCGACGCGATCTGGATCACGCCATTCTCTCCTTCACCGCAGGTAGATTTCGGCTACGACGTCAGCGACTATGAGAACGTCGACCCGCAGTTCGGAACGCTCGCCGAGTTCGACAAGCTGGTGGCCGAAGCGCACAAGCGCAAGATCCGAATCATTATGGACCTGGTGCTAAACCACACCTCCGATCAATCCGAGTTCTTCAAACAGTCCCGGTCATCCCGCGAATCGCCATATCGCGACTGGTACATCTGGCGCGATGGCAAGGACGGCGGACCACCCAACAACTGGTCGTCGGAATTCGGCCCCACGGCCTGGACTCTCGACCAGAAAACGGGCCAGTATTATTACCACTACTTCTACACGCAGCAGCCCGACTTGAATTGGCGCAATCCCGAAGTAGAGAAGCGCATGTTCGATTCGGTGCGCTTCTGGTTGAAGCGCGGCGTGGATGGCTTCCGTCTGGACGCCATCAACTGGTTGTTTGAGGACCCCGAATGGCGCGATAATCCCGTGCTTCCGGAGTTTCGACGGGGCAGCAAAACCGAACACCAGCAGGAAGTGAAATACAATCGCGACCAGCCCGAGACCCATGATGTGCTCCGCCGCCTGCGGCAAGTCGCAGCCGAGTTCGGAGCGGACCGCGTCCTCATCGGCGAAATTTGGGTCCCTTCGATGGCACAACTCGCCGAATACTACGGCGCTAACAACGACGAGCTGCAGCTCCCGTTCAATTTCTTTTTCACCAAAGTCCCCAAGCTGGACGCCGCACTCTTCCGCGTCGAGGTGGACAAGGCCGAGAAAGCACTGCAGGGCCGCTGGACTACCTGGGTGCTCAGCAATCACGATCTGGTTCGCGCCGTGAATCGCTTTGGCGATGGACGCAACGACAAGAAAAACGACAAGAAAATCGAGAAGCTGCTCGCCACCATGCTGCTGACCCTGCGCGGATCGCCGTTCATCTACTACGGCGAGGAATTGGGCATGGTAACCACGCCGCCGAAGTCGCGCGAGGAGGTCCGCGACCCCGTGGGCAAGCTCTATTGGCCCAATGAAAAAGGCCGCGATGGCGAGCGCACTCCCATGCAGTGGACCGCGGGCCGCAATGCTGGATTCACAACCGGCCATCCTTGGCTGCCGGTCCCGCCGGGCGCCGCGAAGAATAACGTCGCCTCCGAAGAGAGCGATCCGGCGTCCGTCTTGAATTACTACAAACGCATCATCGCCCTCCGCCGCGCGTCGCCGGCGTTGCTCAACGGCGACTATACGCCCCTGGGTGACGATCCTCACGTCTTCGCATATCGCCGCCACGCCGACGGCCAAACGTATGTGATCGTGCTGAACATGTCCCCGGAGGAGCGCAAAGTGTCGCTAGGAAAACCACTGGCTCCCTCAGGCAAAATCGTGCTGGATACCGATGGCCCGGATCACGGAACCGTTGAACCATGGGCCCTGCACCTCCGCCCCTATGAGGCGCTGGTAATCCTGATTCCGTAGCCGCCCGCGAATTTCGCCAGCGTTTCTCGCAGACTCGCAAGGTGAATCGGCTTCGTCAGATAGTCGTCCATGCCGGCCGCCAGACATTTTCCCTCGTCTCCGTTCATCGCGCTGGCCGTCATCGCGATAATCGGCAGATGCGCTCCCGTGCCGTTCTCACCGGCCCGGATCTGCGCGGTAGCTTGCAGCCCGTCCAAGGCCGGCATCTGGATATCCATCAGCACCAGATCGAACCTCTCAGTACGCGCGGCTGCCACCGCCGCATTCCCGTCCCCCACCACCACGGCCGTGTGACCTTCCCGCCTCAGCAGTTCGGAAACCAGCCGTTGATTCACCACCACGTCCTCGGCTACAAGTATCCGCAGGGAACGTATTTCCGCCGCGGGAACTTCCGCCACGCGCGGCGCCAGCACCTTGGCGTTCACCGCCACCGGCGCCAGGCTCACCGTGAAGAAGAACGTGCTGCCCTTTCCCACTTCGCTTGTGACTCCAATTTCTCCCCGCATCAACTGCACCAGCCGGGACGAAATCGTCAAACCCAGGCCCGTGCCGGCGTAGCGGCGCGTGGGGGATCCG
>JAYTVY010000292.1:0-3271 GCA_043743755.1 Bryobacterales bacterium
CTCGCTGGCGAAAAAAGCCACCGAATTCGCCGATGCCGTGAAGATTGGACGCACGCACCTGCAGGACGCCGTCCCCATGACGCTGGGCCAGGAGTTTAGCGGCTACGCGCGCCAGGTGGAATCTTCCGCCGGGCGAATCCAGGCGGCGCTCGCAGGCATCTATGAGCTCCCGCTCGGCGGCACGGCAATCGGCACTGGCCTCAATGCGATTCCCGGCTTCGCTCCGCGCGTGATCGCGGAACTGGCCGCGCGCACCAGCCTCCCTTTCATCGAAGCCCGCAATCATTTCGAGGCCCAGGCCGCCAAGGACGCCGTATCTTTTTTGAGCGGCGCGCTCAAAACGTACGCCGTCGCCCTCACCAAGATCGGCAACGATCTCCGCTGGCTCGGCTCCGGACCGCGCTGCGGCATCGGCGAACTGCGGCTCCCCGAAACGCAGCCTGGGTCCAGCATCATGCCCGGCAAGGTGAACCCCGTAATTGCCGAAAGCCTGACCATGGTCTGCGCCCAGGTAATCGGATACGATGCCGCCATCACCTGGGCCTGCGCCTCCGGCAACTTCGAGCTGAACGTGATGATGCCCGTTATCGCGTACGATCTGCTGCAATCCATCGCGCTGCTAGCTGCCGTCTCCCGCAACCTGGACCGCCGCTGCATCCAGGGACTCGAAGCAGATCGCGAGCGCGCGGAGGCCTTCGTCGAACAATCGCTCGCCATGGTCACCGCCCTGGCCCCCGTAATCGGCTACGAAAAAGCCGCCGAAATCGCCAAGGAAGCCTGGAAAACCCGCCGCACCATCCGCGAAGTCGCCGCCGAAAAAAGCGGCCTCCCCCCCGCCCGCCTGACCTCCCTCCTCACCCCCCTCTAAACGTACGGCGGGCCCCCCGGCCCGCAGCCGGCCCCCCGGCCGGCGCGCTAGTACAATAACTGAAAGCATGCCCACGCCCGACCAGGAACGCATGGACGCCATGTCCGAAGCGGTCGCCGGTATGCTCCGCGCCCAGCGCGATCTCAATCTCCGTCTCGCCCGCATCGAAGAATCGCTACGCCTCCCCGCAATAGTCTCTGAAACCCCCGTCCGCGAACCCGACCCCGCGCCTCAACCCCCCGTCCGCGAACCCGACCCCGAACCAGAGCCCGCTCCCCCACCGCTCCCCCCGCCGCCGGGCCTCGAAACCAACATCGGACTCACCATCCTCAACCGCCTCGGCGTCGTCACCCTCTTGATCGGTATCGCGTTCGCCTTCAAGTGGGCGGTCGACAACCAGATCATCGGAGCCGCCGGACGCGTGGAGCTGGGCGTGCTCGCCGGATTCTTGACGCTGGGCCTCGCCGATTGGCTGTGGCATCGCGGGCAGCGCATCTTCGCTCAAGGCATCACCGCCGCGGGCGTCGGCATCTTGTATCTCGCGCTGTATGCGGCTTTCGGACTGTACCATCTGGTTCCGCAGATCTTTGCCTTCGTGTGCATGTGTTCGGTCACGCTGGGAACCGTGGCGCTGGCGCTGCGCTACGAATCCAAGGCCATCGCCGCTATCGGTCTGCTCGGCGGATTCCTGACCCCGCTCATGCTCAGCACCGGCGAAGATCATCCCTGGTTTCTGTTCAGCTACATTCTGTTGCTCGACCTCGGCGCCCTGGTTCTGTCGCGTGCGCGCCAGTGGCGCATTCTCGATGTCCTGAGTTTCACCGCCACCGGTGTCCTCTACGCGCTCTGGACAGAGGCGCGCTTCACCGCCGAGAAACAGATCGTCGGCACCGTCTATCCGCTGCTGTGGTACGCGCTGTATTCTGCTTTTTCGCTGCCGCCATTGGGCAACTTCGCGCAAGTGCTGGCCACCGCGGCGATGGCTGCCGCCTGGGAAAAAGATCCCGGCCCTTACCTCACCATCACGCTGCTGCTGGCCGCGGCGGGCCTCTTCTTTGCCGCGCGCTCCGGCTCAGCCGTGCGCGTCACCCTCACCTTCGGAAGCTTCTGGGGATTTTATGGACTGTGGGCGTCGGAGTTCTCAACGCGCCCCATCGGTCCAATGTTCGCCGGCATGACCTGCGCTTTCGCGCTGTTCCTCGGCTGGGTGATCTGGTGGAGCGCGTGGCAGCGCAAGCAGCCGCGCCCCGCCGACCTGCTGGTTCTCGGCGGAAACGGAGCCATCTACTTTGGCGCATCCTACGCGCTGCTGAATCCCGATTACCACGCCTGGATGGGACTGTTCGCCGTCGCCGTCGCCGCCATACATCTCGCCGTGGCCGCCATGCTCTGGCGCTCGCGCGAAGCGGACACGCGTGTGGGTACGCCGGTCCTTCTCGCCATCGCGCTCGCGTTATCCTTTCTCACGCTCGCCGCGCCCATCCAGTTCAGCCAGTACCGCATCACCATGGCCTGGGCCGCCGAAGCCGCGATTCTCACCTGGATCGGACGCCGGTTCGACCAGGCTCGCTTCGGTACCGCCGGCGTCGTCATCTGTGTTCTGGTGTGGCTCCGCCTGGCGTCGATTGATGCCTGGATCTACCCCGATGCGCATAAATATGGACTCCTGTTCAATGCCCGGTTCTTGACCTTCCTGATCGCAGCGGTCGCCGCCTGGCTCTGCGCGCTTTGGAATCGCGAAACGACCACCGCGCTGGTGGAATACCTGGGCGGTCACGTCATCCTGCTCAGCGGGCTCACGCTGGAGGTCTCGGGCTGGGCCTGGCGCATCCGGGCCCCCGGCAGCCTGGCCAGTATCGAGACCGTCTCCATTACCATCCTCTACGCGGTTTATGCGCTTGCGCTCGTAGGCGTCGGCGTGGCCACCCGCACAGTGGTCAACCGGCTGGCGGGACTCGCTCTGTTCGGCGTCGTGGTGTTCAAACTGTATCTTTACGACGTCTGGCAGCTCACCAAGTTGCAGCGCATCTCGGCGTTCGTCGTGCTCGGCGTGTTGCTGCTCTCTACGTCATTCCTCTACTCGCGTTTCCGTGCGCTCATTGAGAGCATGTGGAAAGATGCACCGTCTCATACTTAGCGCGCTGGTCGTTTCCGCCGCGGCACGCGCCGATTTCGACCCCGCCAACTGGCGCGCTCGCCGGCCCTTGCAGGCGCAGGCCGGACACCCCGTCTCCTCTCTGCGCCTCGATCCGGGAATTTACAAGAGCTCGCTGGCCCGCCTTGACGATCTTCGTATCGTCCGTTCCGGAGTGGAAGTTCCTTACGCCATCCGTATCTTCTCGGGCTCGGCCGAACAAGTGGAATTCAGTCCGGCAATGCTCAACAAAGCGCGCCTCGCCGATG
>JAYTVY010000293.1:0-2624 GCA_043743755.1 Bryobacterales bacterium
GCGCATCGTTCTAGGAGTGATTCAAGCGCGTATTACCGTGGCAGCACTTACTAGCGTGCTGCTGTGCGGCCAAGATTCCACCTTTTCCACGGGCGTCAAGGTAGTCAATGTGTTCGCCACGGTGCGCGACAAACAGGGGCATATCGTCACCAGCCTCAACAAGGAAGATTTCGCGCTGTCGGAGGATGGGCGCCAGCAGGCCATCCTCTACTTTTCGCGCGAATCGGGACTGCCTCTTACACTGGGTCTGCTGGTGGACACCAGCGGAAGCCAGCGGGGCGTTCTGGGCGAGGAGCGCAAGGCGAGCTACAGTTTTATGAGCCAAGTGCTCCGCGAGGGTAAGGATCAGGCATTCGTGGTTCATTTCGAAGGCGAGGCGGAGCTGCTCCTTGACCTCACGTCCTCGCGAAAGAAGCTGGAGGCGGCACTGGAGCAGCTGGAAGTTCCGGCGGATAATCGCCCTCAGTGGGGCGGACGCGGCGGTCCGGGCGGCGGGAGCCCTCGAGGCGCCGGCCGGCGCGGGCCCGGCGGCGGGACGGCGCTCTACGACGCGGTGCTGCTCGCCTCGGATGAATTGATGAAAAAGCAGCAGGGGCGCAAGGCGTTCATCGTGCTCTCCGATGGCGTCTACAATGCGAGCAAAGTGAGCCTCGCGAGCGCGATTGAATCCGCGCAGCGGGCCGACACGCTGGTTTATTGCATCCTGTTCTACGACAAGGACGCATACGGAGGGGGACGCGGCGGTCTGGTGGTCCGCGGTCCGGGCTGGGGTGGCCGGGGAGGTATGGGCGGCGGCCGTGGCGGTGGACGGACCCGGCCCCAGGAATCGCACGTCGATGGCAAGAAGGTTTTGCAGCGTCTGGCCAAGGAAACGGGCGGCGGCTACTTCGAGGTTTCGAGCAAACAGCCCCTGGAGCAGATCTACACGCGCATTGAAGAAGAACTACGAAACCAGTACAGCCTGGGCTATACTCCCGAACGGACCGAGGCCCCTGGCGCATCCCGCCACATCCTTGTAACCACCAACCAGAAGAATCTGGTGGTGCAAGCCCGGGATGGGTATTACGCGGATCGCTAAATGGATCGCCTTCCCGCTGTGGCTGTCGGCGCTGTGCGGCCAGACGGCTCCTGAGATCGTCGCGCTTACCGCAACGCCCGCTTCGTTCCAGCCCGTATTCCGCGCAGGTGTTGCGAAGCACGCCAGCTCCTGGCATTCAGGTTGTCCAGTTCCGCCGGCGGACCTGCGCGAGCTGGAGATCTCCTACTGGGATTTCGGCGGGCTGCCGCGGACCGGGGTGCTGGTAGTTCATCGCCTGGTGTCCGCCGAGGTGCTCGAAATCTTCACGGAGTTGTTCCACCACGGATTCCTGATCCAGCGCATGGAGCCGGTGGACAGCTTTTCAGGGAACGACGATCTTTCGATGGAAGCCAACAATACGTCGGCGTTCAATTGCCGCGACACCACCGGCCGCCCCGGGGTCTTCTCAAACCACGGCTGGGGACGGGCCATCGACATCAATCCGCTCACGAATCCCTATATCAACGGCCCTAAGGTGCTGCCTCCGGCGGGAAAGGCGTTTCTGGACCGCACGCGCGCCAGCCCGGGTTCCATCCTGGCTGGAAGCTTCATCGTAAATCTATTTCAGAAACACGGATGGACCTGGGGCGGATCGTGGACGGACCACGTGGATTACCAGCATTTCGAGAAGCCCGACCGGCGCTGAAAGCTCAAGCGCTCTCGACGCGCATCTTCAACAGCAGATCATCCACCACCGGACCGAACTGCTCGCTGTTCGCCAGTTGGTAGAGACACCCTTCTTCTTCGGTATCCCGCGCCAGACGCTGTTCCAGCTCTCGCGACGGGCACGTGAAGGCCGCCTGGAGCTCATCAGCGGCGCGGCCGAAAAGAATCGAAGCTTGCGCCGGATCAGCGTCGGCGCGGGCTGCCAGAAGGCACGCCAGATCGTAGTGGATGTACGAACGGCGCTCCGGATCCGGCGCGGTTTCCCAGTTCTCGTAACCCAGCGCGTCTGCGAATCCGCGCTCGGCTGCCTCGGGGCGATACTCCGCGCGATCCGCCAGCGCCACGCCGTAGCGCGCGCGCTGCTGGTTCGGTTCCACGCGCAGGCTGGCTTCGAAGTGATGCCGGGCCTCATTGATCGCGGGAGGCCGGCGCTGCAGCGCCAGCATGCCCAGCTCGTTCTCCGCTTCGAAATTTCCGGGCGCGAGCGCAATCCCGCGCCGCAGGTAAAAACGCGCGCGCGCCGAGTCCCGGGATGCGTAGAGCATACCCAGGGACCGATAGATACCGGCCAAGCTAGTGGCTGAACCAGGAGAGGCCAGAAGCTCGATGGCCGGCACGGCGGTTTCCGCATGCACCAGCTCCTGCATCTCGTCCTCGCCCAGACGCTGGCCGGCCAGCGATGCCAGGCGTTTTTCCAGATCGGCGAGGTTGGGCTCTAGACTTGCCGGCGAAGCCTCCGCCGAAGCCCCGTGCGGCAGGCGATCCAGTTCCGCGCGGGTTTCTTCTTTGAGCTCGCGCAGATCGCCCATGGCCAATCCCAGCTGATCCTTAATCTGGGCCACCGCGCGATCCGCATGCCGTCCGAAGCTCAGCGAGCTGA
>JAYTVY010000294.1:0-2278 GCA_043743755.1 Bryobacterales bacterium
CCGAATGGTCTGATCCAAAACGAAATTCATCAAGCCGCCGACAAGGCGTATCAGTACAAGGAAGCCCAGCGGTTATCGGGGTCGTGTCCCATGATCTGGAGCTGGGACGGGTCGGGCTTCCGGTTCATCACAGACGTTTTAGGGATAGCGCCGCTGGGGGCTTCGTCTGGGGACGGGCAATATTTCCCAGTGGATCACGACGAATACATCCAGATTCCGCAGGATGCGCTCAAGGCTGTGAATGGGCGCTATGAGGTTCGGATCACCGAGGAGCTGAGCGAAGTTTCGTATCTGGATCAGGTGCAGCTGTTCGCGGTGGATCATCCGAAAGAACTTGATATTTACACCAGCGAGAAATGGAAGGGGCCTCCGTTTCCAGAGTTCCGGCTGTACGGCGTGAATCGGCGGATCTATCCCAAGTCGGCGCACGATGGCAGAGGCCGCGATGTGCGGGCGGCGCTGCTGGCCACGGACCGAAAATATCCTGAAACCTTCCGGCATGACCAGAGCGGCGTTGCGGAGCTGCACACTCTGGATCTCGACTTCGGCCGCGCTGCCGCGTCCGGCAATAAAGCCGTGATGATCGCGCATGGATGGGTGGATTGGGCCGACGGCAGCACCTTCTTGTCCACCGCGCAGGAAGGCAAGGGCGGCTTGATTCCACCGTATCTTCAAGTGAAGGACCGGACGGGGAATTGGAAGACCGTGATCGAAGACATGGGGATGCCGGACGGGAAGCCCAAGACCATCGCTGTGGACCTGACGGGCAAATTTCTGAGCGAATCGCGGGAAGTGCGCATCGTAACGAATCTTTGCGTTTACTGGGATGAAATATTTCTCGGGGAGGACACCAGCGCGCCGCACGCTCGCATGACACCGCTGCCCGCCGCGGTAGCCGACCTGCGGTTTCGTGGATTCTCGGCTTCCAGAATTTACCCCGAGCGCAACCAGCCCGAGGAGTTCTTCTATGCCGCGTCGAGCGCCGTTTCCGCGTGGAATCCGACGCCGGGGCTGTATACGCGTTACGGGGATGTTCGAGAGCTGGTGGAGTCGACCGATGACCGGTTCGTGATCATGGGATCGGGCGATGAGCTTCGGCTCACGTTTGAAGCATCGGCGCTACCCGCGCTTCCGGCGGGCTGGCAACGCGATTTTATTCTGAAGGTGGATGGCTGGGCCAAGGATCGGGACGCGAACACCGCGTATTCACAGTCCGTGGAGCCGCTGCCGTTCCACGCGATGTCGAGCTACCCGTATCCGGCCCGCGAGCATTTCCCGGACGACGCGGCGCATGAAGCCTGGCGCAAACAGTACAACACGCGTCCGGCGCTGCGGCTGATTCGTCCGCTGAATGAGCCTCTGCGCGCGCAACGGGCGCATAATAGTAGTTTCTGATGCGCAAATTGCTGGGAGTCCTGGCGCTCCTTCTGGTTCTGAACTCGGCTTACATCGCGGCATTCGCGTTCCCCACCATTTTCTATATGGGGAACGTGCTGTTGCACGTCGCGCTGGGCATCCTCATGGCGGCATTGGCAGGGTGGTATATCGCGAAGCATGGCGAGTTTTACCGCGCCAACGGACTGGGCGTCGCGTTGCTGGCTGTAGCGACCGTGCTGGGGGTCTGGCTGACTTTTAGCGGGGCCACCACCGCCAATCGCTGGGGCGTCATACTGCACGCCATCTTCGCGGCGATCGGCCTGGCCGCGCTGCTGCCTTATTTGTGGCCCTCCCAGTTCGCGCGCGCTCTGGCCGCGATGCTGGCGGTGCTGGTTGTGCTGCCGCTGGGGGCGTCGGCGTATTATCACTGGCGTCCGAACCCCTGGGATCGCATCCAAAATCCGGTCACGGTTCCCACCAGCATGGCTGAAGAAGGCGGGGGGCCCAAGTCGCCATTCTGGCCCTCGGCCTCCAATACGAACACGAACGCCATCATACCCGCGAACTTTTTCATGGACTCGAAGGCTTGCGGCGAGTGTCATCGCGACATTTACAACCAGTGGAATAGTTCGATGCACCACTTCGCTTCGTTCAACAACCAGTTTTACCGGAAATCAATCGAGTACATGCAGGATGTCTCGGGCGTACAGGGCAGCAAGTGGTGTGCCGGCTGCCACGATCATGCAGTGTTCTTCAATGGCCGCTTTGGGCGCCCGATCAAGGAACAGATCGACACGCCGGAAGCGCAGAACGGTCTGGGATGTATGTCGTGCCACTCGATTGTCCACGTGGATTCGACCATGGGCAACGGTGGATTCACCATCGAGTATCCGCCGCTGCA
>JAYTVY010000295.1:0-2142 GCA_043743755.1 Bryobacterales bacterium
ACGCCATCTCGGATCGCGTGATTCTGCTCACCGGAGGATACATCGTCGCCGAAGGACAGATCCACGGCGTGCGCACGGAAATTGAAGAGCATCCCATGCAGATCCTGATCCGGTGTGATCGTCCCAGTGAGATGGCCTCTCAGATTTTCATCCGGAACCATGTAGTGGAAGCTCGCATTCACAAGGACGGCGGCGGCCTGCTGGTCAAAACGCGCGATGCCGACGGATTCTATCTGCTGCTCAACCAGATCGCGCAGAACGGCATCAACATCGAGTCAGTCGCCCCCGCCGACGACGATGTCAATTCGGTCTACGAATACCTGATCGGCGGCACGGAGGAAACCTCCCGATGACGCCGCTGCGGATCGCCCAAATGCTGGCCGTCGCTCGCCTCGAGATGCGGAAGACGTTCTTCGCGCGCCGCGGGCTCTGGATCTACTTGCTCGCCTTCGCCCCCGTGGTGCTGTTCGCCGGCCATTCCATCGCCGTGATGCGTTTCGGCCAGAACTGGGATTTCGGCGAGGATACCACCGTATTCGCCACCACCTTCCAGTTCTTCTACATTCGCCTCGCGGTCTTCTTCGGATGCGTCGGTATCTTCATGAACCTGTTTCGGGGCGAAGTGCTGGACAAGAGCCTGCACTTCTACTTCCTCGCGGCCCTCCGCCGCGAAGTGGTGCTGGCCGGCAAGTTCCTGGCCGGCATGCTCGCCGCCGTCACAGTCTTCGGATTGAGCACCGCCTTGCAACTCGCGGCCCTGTTCGCGCACATGGACTCAAACACTCTCAATACGTACTTCTTTCATAACGGCGGCATGGCCCATGTGGCCGCATATCTCGGCGTCACGGTGCTGGCGTGTATCGGCTACGGTAGCATCTTCATGGCGGCGGGAATCTTGTTCCGCAACCCCATCATCCCGGCGGCCGGCATTCTTATCTGGGAGGCCATCAATTCATTCCTCCCCGCGCTGCTGCAAAAGTTCAGCATTATTTATTACCTGAAATCGCTGTGCCCCATTTCCGCCGCGCCCGAGCTGCCACCCCCGTTTTCCCTCATGGCCGTTAACGTAGACCCCATGCCCGCCCTCATCGCGATTCCCGGCGTGCTGGCTCTGTCCGCGCTGGTGATCGTGGTGGCGTCCCTCCAGGTCCGCCGCATGGAAATCAACTACGGCTCCGAGTAGAACGGCATCAACGACCCATTGCGGCGCCTGTGCCACCATGTAACTTGAACACAATTTTCCAAACGGACCTGCCGGATCTCCCGCTACACGCGCGCGGCAAAGTGCGCGACGTCTATGCGGCCGGCGACCACTTAATCATCGTCGCCACGGACCGGCTCTCCGCGTTTGACTGCATCCTCCCCACGCCCATCCCCGACAAAGGCCGCGTCCTCACCCAGATGACCATCTTCTGGCTGGACCTGCTGCGCGACCTGGTCCCCAACCACTTCGTCTCCGCATGCGTGGACGATTATCCGCCCGAGTTTCACCGCTATCGCGATCAGCTTGAGGGCCGCTCCATGCTGGTGCGCCGCGCCCGGATGATCGACTTCGAATGTGTCGCGCGAGGCTACCTCTCGGGCTCCGGCTGGAAGGATTACAGCCGCAACGGCGCTGTCTGCGGCATTCCGCTGCCCACCGGCCTGCTGGAAAGCTCGCGTCTGCCGGAGCCCATCTTTACGCCCGCCACCAAGGCGCTTACAGGCCATGACCAGAATGTTTCCCTGCAAGAGGTAACCGCGAAGATCGGACGCGATCTTGCCGAGCGCCTGCGTACGCTCACTCTCGGCATCTACCGCTACGCCGCCGATTACGCCGCCACGCGCGGTATTCTCATCGCCGACACCAAGTTCGAGTTTGGCTTCATCGGCGAAACTCTCACTCTCGCCGACGAAGCGCTTACACCCGACTCCTCTCGCTTCTGGCCCGCCGATACGTATCGCCCCGGCGGCCCGCAGCCCTCCTACGACAAGCAGTATGTGCGAGACTACCTGGAATCCATCCACTGGAACAAACAACCTCCGGCGCCGGAACTTCCCCCCGATGTGGTGCAGCGAACCAGCGACAAATATCGCGACGCATATCGTGCGCTCACAGGACGGCAGCAATGAACTGGGTGGACCTCGTGCTGATTCTGGTTA
>JAYTVY010000296.1:0-3422 GCA_043743755.1 Bryobacterales bacterium
GCCGAACGATTGCGCCGGGAATACGCCAGGTTCACCGGCGCTTCATATCCCGGCACCAGCCGCTTGTAGCTGTTCGTGGTGGGAGCGATGATCGCCGAAAGCGCGCGGGCGTGCTTCAGCAACCCGCCGGCGTACCACAGCGCCATCTGGCTGAGCCCCGCGTACATATCGCCGGCGAATAGCGGAGCGCCACCCTTCCACAGGCTCTGGTGCACGTGCATCCCGCTCCCGTTATCGCCATACAGCGGCTTGGGCATGAACGTCACGCTCTTGCCGTACTGGTAAGCCACGTTGCGGATGACGTACTTGTACAACATCATGTTGTCCGCCGACTTCACCAGCGTGTCGAACTTCTGGTCGATCTCGCACTGCCCGCCCGTGGCCACTTCATGGTGATGGCACTCGATGTGCAACCCGCACTCGATCATGGTCTGCACCATCTCGGCGCGCAGATCCTGGTAATGATCGGTGGGCGGCACGGGGAAGTAGCCTTCCTTGTAGCGCGGACGGTAGCCCAGGTTGTCCTTCTCGCGGCCCGAGTTCCAGCGGCCTTCCTCGGCATCGATAAAGTAGAAGCCCGAGTGCTGGTTCTGATCGAAACGCACGTTGTCGAAAATGAAAAACTCCGCCTCGGCGCCGAAGAACGCGGTGTCGGCCAGCCCGGTGTTCTTCAGGTACATCTCGGCCTTCTTGGCGATCCAGCGCGGGTCCCGCTCGTAGTGCTGCCGCGTGATGGGGTCGATCACGTCGCAGCTCATCACCAGCGTGCGCGTTTCAAAGAACGGGTCCATGAACGCCGTCGAGGGATCCGGAATCAACAGCATGTCGCTCTCGTTGATGGCCGCCCATCCGCGGATGCTGGATCCATCGATGCCGAAGCCTTCCTCGAAGGAATCTTCGTCCAGCTGGCTCATCGGATAGGAGACGTGCTGCGACAATCCGGGCAGATCCGTGAAGCGCAGATCGAACTGGCGCGCTTCTTTCTTCTTTGCAAATTCCAAAACTTCCTTGGGACTCATCAAACCTCCAGCGGCGTGGGTTTACGCTCAGGCTATCAACAGGGAAGGCCTTTGGGTAAGCGATCAGAATACCACAGCGGGCGGTATATCCTGGAGCCGATGGGACAACTCGTCCTCGACTGGGGACCGGAGCGCAAAACCTACACCGTCTCGGATCTGAATGCGCGGATCAGGGGCCTGCTGGAAGGCGAATTCGACGATGTCTGGGTGGCCGGAGAGATCTCCGGCGTGCGCCAGGCTTCCAGCGGGCATTGCTATTTCACTTTGAAGGATCGCGACGCGCAGCTGAAGTGCGTTTGCTTCCGCACGGCGTACCGGTATTTGAAGTGCAAGCCGCAAGATGGATTAGCCGTGCTGGTGCGCGGCCATATTGACGTCTACGAGGCCCGCGGCGAATATCAATTGCTGGTGGAAGCGCTCGAGCCGCAAGGTCACGGCGCCCTGCAGTTCGCCTTTGAGCAGTTGAAGAAGAAGCTCGCCGGTGAAGGCTTGTTCGATGCGGCGCGAAAACGGGCGCTTCCCAGGCTGCCGCGGCGGATCGGAATCGTGACGTCGCCCACCGGCGCCGTCATTCAGGACCTGTTGAACATTCTCGCGCGCAGGTTCCCCGGCCTGCACATCCGGATCTATCCGGCGCAAGTCCAAGGCGAAGGATCCGTCGATGCCGTTTGCCGCGGCATCCAATATTTTGGATCCGGCGCCTGGGCCGAGGTGTTAATCGTGGCTCGCGGCGGTGGATCGCTGGAAGACTTGTGGACTTTTAACGAGGAAGCCGTGGCGCGCGCCATCGCGGCCAGCCCCATGCCGGTCATCTCCGCCATTGGCCACGAAACCGACTTCACCATCGCCGATTTCGTCGCCGATCTGCGCGCGCCCACTCCCTCGGCCGCCGCCGAACTGGTGACCGCCACGCGAGATCAAGTAGTCGAACAGATCGCCGGCTGCGATCACAAGATGATGCAGGGCCTGCGCTATCGCGTCGCCATGGCCCACCGTGCGCTGCAGCAACTTGGCGTGGACCGCGCCACCGCCATCCTGCATCGCAAGATCGGGCGCGGATTGCAGCGCGTGGATGAGCTGGAGTATGTTGCGCGGGACCGCACGCGCGCCCGCGCCGGCGCCGCCCGGCAGCGGCTGGACGTGCTGGCGGAGCGTTTGAAATCGCTGGACCTGCGCCTGCGCTTCGGGGCTCTGCGCCGGCGCATGGAAACCGCCGAGGCCTCCGCGAAACGGCTGATCCAACTGCGCCTCACGCGCGCGCATGGACGCCTTGATCCGCTGGTGGCGCACCTGACACAGCTTAGCCCGCTCAAGATTCTAGATCGCGGCTACGCTATTGTGACCACCGGCGCCGGCGAAATCGTGAAGCAACCCGGGCAAGCCCCGGCGGGTTCGGAAGTAGCCATCCGGATCGCACAAGGCCGCCTGCGCGCGCACGTGCTAAAAGAAAAAACGCGGTAACTCACCGCGCGGGTGGAGGAGCCGCCGCTTTGATCTTCCCGCTCTTAATCGCGCCCATGAACGCCGCGTAGTCGGCGTTGTTCTGATCCGCGTATTCGCAGGCAAACGCCGCGATGGCACGCTGTATCTTTGTCCCTTCGCCGCAATATCCCTGAATAGCGCACGCATCGCCGGAACGGGCATGTCCGCGAGCCAGCAGCTCCCCGGCGACCATAGCGAGGCTCTTCAACCCGGCGCCGCGAAGCTGCGACAGATCGATGCTGCCCTTATGGTCGTTGAGCTGCCGCACCAGAAACTGGTGGTTGCCCACGGTGGTCCATCCCAGCAGCATGTCCGACAGCGGCTGGATCGCGCGCTGGCCTTCCGCCACCCGCTGTCCCTGATTCTTGTGGGATGTCCCCGGCAGATATTTGGAATACGCCGACGCCACCTCTTGCTTGATCTGCAGAAACATCGCATCTTGCGGGCTGTTTCCTTCGAACAGCACGACATAGTCTCGCAACCCCACGCTGCCGGTGCCCACCACTTTGAATCCGACATCCAGGGGCCGGAAGAGGTTAAAAATGTTCCGGCGCTCGGGCGACAGCGTCTTGCGGTAAGCGTCCAGCGACTCCAGCACTTCCTTCGCCCTCTGGCCCTTCACGCGCCAGAAGCCCGGCCGCGCGTCGCGAAAATGGCGCCCCCCTTTTGCGTCTACCTGGGTGAATTTCTTCAGCAGGTCCAGCGGATTGGCGCGCTGCGATTGCAGCAGAGCCGCGTGCACCGCCTCAATGCTCTTCTCGCGGTGAATCTGATGGCGCGCCACCTGCAGAATCGGCAGTCTGGCGAATACGGCGATAGACCGGCAGTAACTGGCAACGAACGCCATCGACGCATCCGAGCACGCCTGGCGCTTATGTGCGGCTTCATTGCCGGCCAGCACGATGCTGGTGGCCATCCGCT
>JAYTVY010000297.1:0-2109 GCA_043743755.1 Bryobacterales bacterium
TGGGGCAAGGCCACCAACAGCCCCGCCACCGAAGTCGAGGGCCTGGTGGATCAGGCCAAAGGCAAGGTGAAAGGCTTCGTCGGCGACGTCAAGGACGAAGTGAAGAAGGAAGACGAGCGCCAAGGCGTCAAGCGCTAACGACGTTTGGCATATTCATAACATCGTTACGGAGCCGCGCGCGTGAGCAAGCGTGTGGGTTCGGCAAAGGCTCGCGCCGTTCAATTTTTTTCCCGGCTGGTGGGAATGCGAATCAGCACCCAGGCCACCGCCGCGAACCCCAGCAGCGACAGCCAGCCGCCCCACGCCGCGTAAAACGGGACCGTCGCCATGGACGGCACGCCCGCGACGAACAGCACCGCCAGCAGGATTCCGATAATCGCTTCCCCGGCGATTAATCCCGAAGCCAAAAGAGTCCCCTTCTCCTCGATACGCATCCGCCGTTGCTCAGAGGCGCGCGCGCTGATTCGATCCACAATCCACTTCAGCATGCCGCCCACGAAAATCGCGGAAGTAGTGTCGAACGGGAGATACATTCCCACCGCCACCAGCATGGGAGCGCGAGCGCCGCACAACACCATCGCCAGACCGAACGCGGCGCCGATTCCAAGCAGTCCCCAGGCCATTTGGCCGCCCACGATGCCTTTGGCCAGTTGGGCCATCAAGCCCGCCTGCGGCGCGGGCAGGGCGCGGCCGCCGATTCCGCCGGTATCCATATTCGCCGCGTGCAGCGCGATGATCGGTCCCATCAGAAAGAAGGCCAGTAGCACCACCGCGATGATCTCAACCATCTCCATCTTCCAGGGAGTTCCCCCCAGCAGATGTCCGGCTTTGAGATCCTGAATCAGCGAACCGGAAACGGAGCAAGCTACCGACACCACCGACGCGACTCCCAGGACCGCGGCCACACCCGTGAGCCCGGTGACTCCGATGGCGAGCATCACCAGCGCCGACAGAATCAGCGCCAGCAGCGTGAGGCCGGAGAGCGGTTGGTTGGAGCTGCCCACCAGGCCCACCAGATATCCGCCGATGGCTGAAAGCACGAATCCGGTAATGGTCATCACCACCGCCGCGATAATCGCCGACCAAAGCCCGCGCGTGAAGTAAAAATAGATCCCCGTAATGGGGACCAGCAGGATGGCCGTCGAGAGCACCACCCAGCGCGCTGGAATGTCCCGCTCGGTCCGCTCCACCGCCCCGGCGGCCGTGCTGGAGGAGCGCACGCTGAAGATGCCGCGCATGGAATTGAACAGCGACGAGCGCATGGAGTACATGGTGTGGGCGGCGCCCACCAGCATCATCCCCACCGCGATGGGACGCACCACGTTGTACGACAGCGTATAGGCCGCGATACCCGTGTCCGCGGTGCCGATGCGGCGCGGCAGGTCGGGATCGAAGAACAGCAGCAGCGGGATGAGAATCCACCAGGCAATGATGCCGCCGGCGACATTGATGGACGCCAGTTCGGGTCCAATGATGTAGCCGATGCCGATCAGCGCGGGCGAGAGGCTGGGCGTCGACCAGGGGATGCCCCCCAGGTGAGAAACGTCGCCGATGGACTGCCTCTCATGGTTGAAGTGGCGAATCAAGGATCGCGGGAATGCCAGGAAGCCTTCGGAATACTCGCGGAAAATTTGCAGTCCCTTGTCGGACTTCAGAATCTGGATCAGGCCGCCGAAGGCCATGGCGCCGAAGACATATTTCGGCGCGCCGCTGGCCTGCGCTTCGCCGCTGCGCACAATCTGCGCGCTGGCGACGCTCTCGGGCCACGGCAAATTCGCATCCACGCAGAGCGGGCGGCGTAGCAGGATGATGAAGAAGATTCCGATCAGGCCGCCCGTGAGCAGGATCAGCGTGGCTTCCCAGTAGTGCGAGCGCAGATCCGTCCACAAGTGCGCGCCGTTGATCTCCACCATCATGAACGCGGGGATGGTGAAGATGGCGCCCGCCACCAGCGCTTCGCCCACGCTGGCGGCGGTGCGCGTGATGTTCTGTTCCAGGATGCCGCCGCGAAACGCGGGGATGCGGAATAGCGCCATGGCGATGACCGCCGCGGGAATAGTGGCCGCCACCGTCTGGCCGGCGCGCATTCCGAGGTATGCGTTGGCGCTG
>JAYTVY010000298.1:0-3239 GCA_043743755.1 Bryobacterales bacterium
ACGGCGTCCAGGACCTCCGGAGTGGTCACGCGGAGTCCATCCACAAACCGGCTTTCGACGCCGCGGTCCGCCAGATAACGCGTCATGCGCTTGCCGCCTCCATGCACGACGGCGATCTCAATCCCGGCCGCGGCGGCGGCGGTGATATCGCGTGCGAGCCCATCCCGCGATTCCGCCGAATCGAGCAGCGCGCCGCCAATCTTGATCAGCGCCTTCACAGCAACCCCTCGGTTTCGGGCAGGCCCAGCATCAGATTCATGTTCTGTACAGCTTGACCGGCGGCGCCTTTTCCGAGATTGTCTATCGCGGCCACCACCACGGCGCGTCCGGTGGAGGCATCGAACGTCATGCCGATGCCGCAAAAATTCGTGTAGCGGACGGAATGCAGATCGGGAAATTCGCCGGGAGCGTACAAGCGGACGAACGGTTCCCTGAGGTAGCAGCGTTGATAAATGTCCAGCAGTTCCTGGGCGCTGCCCAGACCGCGGGCGCGGAAGTAAATGGTTTCGAGTATGCCCCGCTCGAGCGGCAGCAGTTGCGCCGTGAAGCTTAGATCGCGCTCCTCGATGCGCGACGTCATCAGGATCTCAGGCACGTGCCGATGCCGCAGAACGGCATATGCCGACAGGTTGTCCGCGACTTCGCAGAAGCTGGTGGTGAGGCTGGGCTTGCGGCCGGCGCCGCTCACTCCGGACTTAGCGTCGCAAACGATTCCGGCGGATAGATCCACCACTCCCGCGGCGATCAACGGCTGGATTGCCAGGTTGGCCGCGGTTGGATAGCAGCCCGGATTGGCGATCAAACGCGCGCCCGCGATGCCGGCGCGGCAGAACTCCGGCAATCCATATACGGCTTCTGACAGGAGCGCAGGCGCGGTGTGCTCCTCCTGGTACCAGCGCGCGTAATTCTCAGCCGTTCCGAGACGGAAGGCGCCGCTGAGATCCACGACGCGGGCGCCCGCATCGAGCATGCCCGGCGCCAATTCCAATGACACGCCGGCGGGCGTGGCAAGGAATACAACAGCGAGCGACTCGGACTGAACTGACGCGGGAGTGCACGGCGCGGCGGCGAATCGTTTCCGATCCAGAGGACCAGGCCGATCACCTGAATCGCTGCGATGTTCCAGAAGCACCGGTTCGACAGACGGATGCCGATCCAGGATACGGAGAAGTTCCGCACCGCTGTAGCCTCGAAATCCGACAATCCCGGCACGCAGGCCCATAGACTAAATATTCATGCCTCTGAATAATTATAACATGCGTCGAGTACGAGTAATGGTAAGCTAGAGAAGACACGGCGGCTGTAGCTCAGTTGGTAGTAGCGCCAGATTGTGGTTCTGGATGTCGTGGGTTCAAATCCCACCAGCCGCCCCATCCCCCCCCAGAAAGCTGTTCCTGCGACTCGACGCGGGTGAGGTTACAGAAAGAGGGTGTCTGCAAATGCCGGTGCCGCCGTTCTTAGATTGGCTCGGTAACAGTGCGCTGGCGCATGCGATGAACGGTCCGGAATGGGCTTTTCCGGTGGTTCAATGCTTTCATTTTTTCGGCCTCGCGCTGTTGATTGGAACCATCGCGGTGGTTGACCTGCGGCTGCTAGGCGGAGGCATGCGGCGCCAGTCCCCCGCCGAACTCGCGCAGGATCTCAAGCCCTGGACCATGATCGGAGTCATACTCATGTTGACCACCGGTCCGGCGATGTTCGCAGCCGACCCGGGAGTGTACTACTTCAATCCAGCATTCCGATTCAAGATACCGTGTCTGCTGCTGGCCATCCTCTATCACTACACCGTCCATCGCTGGGCGGTGAAGCCGGAGGTCGCGCCCATTGCCGGTAAGCTGGCCGCGGTGGTGTCGCTGGCGCTTTGGACGGCGGTTGTGGCGGGCGGACGAATGATCGCATTCACATAAGACTATGTCTCTTCTTTCGATTTGCGAATGGATCCAAGTTACGCAGCTCAGCATTGCCATCCGCGAGGGTGCTTTGTATTATCCGATCATCGGGGGCGTTCATCTGTTGGCGATCGCTCTGTTCGGCGGAATGCTGCTGGCGGTGGATGTGCGTCTGCTTGGGTGGGGAATGACAAGGCGAGCGGTGTCGGACGTCGTCGAGGGACTTCGGATATGGAAGCGTATTGGCTTCGTGGTGGTGGTGGCGAGCGGCGCCTTGCTGGCATGGGCCGAACCTTTGAAGCTGTACCACAGCAGATGGTTTTGGATCAAAATGACCCTGTTCCTGCTGGTTGCCGTGCACGCACTCGTCTTTCGCCGGGCGGTGTACAGCAATCCAGCCAGACTCGACCAGGCGCCTGCGATTCCCGCGGTTGCCAAACTGGCGGCCGCTTTGTCGTTGGTATTGTGGGCCGGTCTGGTATTCTCAGGGCGTCTAATCGCATTCGATGCGTAGCGCGGCTATTTTTACAGCCTTTGCACTAAGCTGCCGGGCGTGCGAAAATCGGGTACTGAACAGAGTGCGCCGGGCGACCAGCCGCCGAGGCAAGAAAAAGGAGAACCGATTATGAAAACCAGGCTTGCCGTTGGGCTTGCCGCCGCCAGTCTGACTTTGGCGGTTGTGCCGGCGTGGGCGCATCACGCCTTCGCGGCGGAATTTGACGCGAAGAAGCCGGTCCACTTTCGCGGAGTGGTGACCAAGGTTGAGTTGATTAATCCTCATACCTGGATCCACCTCGACGTGAAGAATCCGGATGGCACAGTGGTCAATTGGATGTTCGAGGCGGGCAGCCCGAACGTTCTTCTGCGCCGTGGGTTCACAAAAGCCTCCGTGGCGCCTGGCACCGAGGTGATCGTGGATGGGTACCAGTCCAAGGACGGGTCGAATCGCGCCAACGGCCGGGATATTACACTGCCGGATGGGCAAAAGCTGTTTCTGGGGTCCACTGGGACTGGGGCGCCGGGCGAAGAGAAGAAGTGAGTTGATTCCAGATCCGTGGCCGGGGGAGCTGCCCGGTGACCGCTTCCTTACGGGCGCGGCTCGGAATGGGAGCGGAATTTAGTGAGGACGAAACACCATCATGAAGCTTCCGCCTAAATTATTGATTCCCGCGGGCGCCGCAATTGCGGCGGTGTGGCTGGCCGGCCAGCCTGCGCCACAACCGAAACCGAAGAAGGCGGAAGAGGTTTTCAAAAACATCCAGGTGCTCAAGGGAACCTCCGTCGACGATTTCCTGGGGACCATGGGGATCATGTCGGCAGCGGTGGGCTTTGACTGCTCGGAGTGCCATG
>JAYTVY010000299.1:0-4731 GCA_043743755.1 Bryobacterales bacterium
CAAGCCCAGGCCAGCAAACAAGTGGAAGTATTCGGCCAGAAGATTCACTATCTGGAGGCAGGCGCCGGCCCCAATGTCATTCTGCTGCACGGCCTGGGCGGCGATTCCACGAACTGGATTGCCACGACATCCGCGCTGGCGGCGAAATTTCATGTCTGGGTACCCGACCAGATTGGCTTCGGCGCATCCGACAAACCGATGATTCCATATCGGGTGGGCACGCTGGTGGATTTTCTTGAAGGATTCTGCAAGAAGGCCGGCATCGACAAAGCGACAGTGGTGGGCAATTCGCTGGGCGGATGGACGGCCATGGCGTTTACGCTGGCCCATCCCGAGCGCGTGGAGAAGCTGGTGCTGGTGGACAGCGCGGGCTATTCTTTCGAGAAGAGCGGCACGCCCAAGCCGACCAAACAGACGCTGCAGGGGTTGAACCCATCCACTATCGAGGGCAGCAAGGCGGTGCTGGGAATCATTTTCGCGAACAAATCATTCGCCACGCAGGCCAATGCGGAAGCCCTCTTCACCGCCCACCTCAAGAAGAACGACGGGTACACCATTGACCAGTTTATTGAGTCCATTCTGCGCGGGGAAGATTTTCTCGACGGCAAGCTGGGTGGGATCAAGGCGCCCACTCTGGTGCTCTGGGGCCGCGGCGATATGCTGACTCCGCTGGCATCCGGGCAGATGTTCGCCAAGGATATTCCGGGCGCGCAGATCGCTATCTTCGACAACTGCGGGCATGTGCCGCAGATGGAGTGCGCGGGGCCGTTCAATTCCGCGTTGTTGCGATTCTTGCTGAGCGGGTCCGTTGAGGCGTCGAAGTAAGAGCCCGGATCTATGGGCAGCCCAGGCCGGATTGGCTGACTACTATCTGCGCGCCCGCGACTGTCAGCGTGCCGCTTCGCGGGGAGCCGTTTACGTTCGGCGCTACCGCGATGGCTACGCTTCCAGAAGCCTGGCCCGATGCTCCCGATTGCACCGTTAGCCACGGGACGTTAGAGACGGCGGTCCAGCCACACGCCGGGAGGCCGGAGACAGTGGTGGAAACCGTGCTCGCGCCGGGCGGGGCGGTGAGGTTCACGGGGGTCACAGAAAAGGGACACGGGACCTCGGTGATCTTGGTTAAGAACGTTGTGAAATTTCCTTTGTTCACGGTCTGGATCGCATTCCGCAGCGGAAAATCGCTGGAGACTGTTTGTCCCGCGATGTAGATGTTCCCCGCGTTATCCAAGGCCAGCGCGTTTGCCGCGTCGGATAAGGTTCCGCCCAGGTACGTCGCCCAGATGGTTGCGCCGCCCCAATCCAGCCGGGCGATGAACGCGTCGTAACTGCCACCCGCCGATGGCTGCAGCGGCGCGACTACCGGAAAATCCTCGGACGATGTGTAGCCGGTGATGTAAACGCTGGTGCCGGTTACCGCGATTCCCGTGGCTAAGTCGCGCCCCACACCGCCCAAATAAGTGCTGAATGTGAGATGGCCGCCTCCAGGGCTCAGCCGGGCGACGAAGGCATCCGTGTCCCCGCCGAAGAAAGGCTGCTGCGCGTTCGAAATGGGGAAATCGTAAGAGCTGGTGACCCCTGCCACATACGCGGCGCCGGTGACGTCCAGCGCAATCGCCGCGCCCCATTCGGGATGTACGGCGTCGGCGCGGCTTCCGCCCAGATAGGTGCTGTATATCAAGGTAGCGCCACTGGCTGCAAGCTTCGACACAAAAGCCGACTGCCTTCCCGGCTGACTGCTTTGGTACGGATTCATCAGCGGAAAATTGACCGAGGATGTCGACCCGGTCACATAAGCCCGGCCCGCGGGATCCAAGGCGATGGCCGCCGCGGAGTCATCGTTCGAACCTCCCAGATAGGTGCAGTAGACGATATTGTCTCCGGCCGCCGAGAGTTTCAGCACGAACGCATCCTGCATGCCTGCGAGCGCCGCCTGAGCGGGCTGCACAACGCGAAAATCCGTAGAGGTTGTGGCGCCGGCGACGTAAATCGCACCCGCGCCATCCAGCGCGATGGCATTCGCCGAGTCCGATCCGTTCCCTCCGTAATAGGTGCTGAACACCAGCGCGGTGCCGGCGGCATTCAGCTTCGCGACAAACGCATTCCGCGAACCATGCAGCGTAGCCTGCAGGGGCGTTATCACGGGAAAATCGACGGACCCGGTTGCGCCCGCCACATTCGCGCCGCCCTGCGCGTCCACGGCGATCGCCAGCCCGCGATCGTCGCCCGAGCCGCCCAGATAGGTGCAGTAGACCAGCGCTCCCGCCGCGTTTACCTTGGCGACGAACGCATCCCCGCCGCCGCCGCGGCTCAATCCGCCGCTGGCGGGAAAATCCGTGGATTCCGTCCAGCCGGTGACGTAAAGATTGCCGGCAGGGTCCGCCGCCACGGCGGTTGCGGCATCGTGTCCGCTGCCGCCGAAGTATGTGCTGTAGACCAGGGCCGGATCGATCACCAGTTCCGAGCGGCGGTCATAGTTCCCCAGCCGGAAACCTGCGCGGCCATGCGGTAGCAACTGGTAGCGCCCCGTTACTTGCACGCGCTTGCCGCCTGACTCCTGATATACGACCGGCGCATGTTCCCGCAACACGCCGGAGCTGGTAGTCACCACCAGCGATCCCAGTGCGTCTACTCGGGGCCTCGAAGCGCCGTCGTACAGCATCCGTATCCGCCGCGGGTCAGCCCCCGGCCGGACCACGAATTCCGATTTCAACCCGGTAGGTCCGGCACGGCAGATGAGATCGATTCCCCGATAGAGATCGCGGTAGCGCACGCCGCCCCAGGTTCGCAGCCCGGATCTCCAGCGCGACGGATCGGAGCCGATCAGATAGCTGACCACGCCGGGCCGCGGATCGATTCCCTCCGGCGGGGCATCCTGACGCGCCCCCAGAAAACGCAGCCGCACGGTTGCGCGCGCCAGGCGGTATTGCTCCTGGCCAGGCTGAAAAAGCACACGCAGTCCCGGATAGGCGATTTCGAAGCCGCCGCCGCGCGCGGGCGTAAATCCAGGAGATGGCGCCGCGGCCCAGGCGCAGGCCGGCAACCAAACAATCAGCCATGCACCGCTCCAGCAGGTCACGCAGGTTAGTGCGTTTTCGCCCGGCTTTCTCTCCCATTCACCGAGTTCACCGCCGCAAGCAACTCTTCGGCGCGGCGGCCCCAGCTCTCGGCATCGGCGATTGCCCGACGCCGGCGGCGCAGCGCCTCATCGACCTCCGACGCGGCTTGCTCCAGTTGAACGACAAAGCTTTCGCGGTCCGCGATATAGACCAGGTCCCCGTGCCGCTCCACTTCCGGGAGCGCGGTGGCGACCACCGGCAGTCCCAGGCTGAAATATTCGTACAGCTTGATGGGATCGGCCGCCAGCGTCAGCTGGTTTATCGCGAAGGGGATTATTCCCACCGTGAACTCCGCCAGATGCCTGGGTAATTCGACATACGGCACTTCACCTGGCAGCTGCACGTTGGGGAGCTCACGGAGACGGTGGATTTTTGGATTCTCGATTCTTCCAATGAGAACGAACCGCCACTCGGGATGGGCTCGGGCCGCGCGTTCAATCAGTTCTGCATCGAACCAATCCTCCAGAGCGCCCGCGTAGCCGATAACCGGCGTTGGGTTCGCCGGGGTCTGTGCGCCGTGAAAGTGCTCACCATCCACTCCATTGCGAATCAGAACCGATTTCGAGGCGAGCGCCGGTTTGCGCGACAGCGTCCGCTGCATTAGATGCGCCGAGGAGAACACGGCGATGTCGCACAGGCCCAACAGTTCGTCTTCTTTCGCTATGATCTCGGGCGCCATGCCGGCGAAGCCATCCAGCAGGTCATGGCAGTCATACACCAGCGAAGCGCCCGTCTCTTCTTTCAATTTCGCCGCGGCCTGAAGCCATAACGGCAAACTGACCACAATCGAGAGCCGATTGTGTTGAGGCAACGCCTGGAGCAGCGCTTGCTCCAGCCGATGCTCCTCGGAAGGCGACAGCATGCGGTGGTGAAAAACCGGTTCGCGGGGAAGATGCACGTGCAGCTCGGTGACGCCCGGCGCCAGCTCGCAAAGCAGCGGACGCTCGCCCCAGCGCCAGGGATACTTGTACTCGCGCCCCAGGTGGGGATTCAGATACACAACCTCATGACCGAGCTTTGCAAGACTCAGCGCCAGGTGCTGTGAGCGCTGGATTCGGGTGTGCCAGTCCGTCATCGGCAGGAACAGGAATCGCCATCCGGAGCGTGGCGGCTGCCCCGTTTGCGCGCGCGGATAGCGCCAGGAGTCGGCGAAATAGTGCGGTTTGGCCAGCGGGAACAAGGGAAAATAGACGGCGCGCAGATAATACGACCGGATCCATTCCTTGATCGCCGCGAGAGACACTCCCAGATTCTATCCAACACTCACTCGTGTTAGCCCGGTATCAATACGCTGCGGTCAACTCTGAACGGATCAGCGTTTCCACCTCTTTCCAAACATTCGGATCGCACTCAATCTGGATGTGTGGTTTCATCACGACCCGCGAAAATCTGGGATAGCCGTCACAAACGACGGATTTCGACGCATAGTCGAAACGGAAATTTCCGAGAATGCCGGTTCGAGTTGCATCGGCGGCGCGGATCTCTGGCCGGCCACGTATGAGTCCGCGTGGCTGATAGTAATTAGCGGCCCGCGCGACATTGGCGGGAATCACCGAGTCCTCTTCGCCGATCTTCCCGACGCTGTCTACCTGGATGGTGAGCCGCACGGAGA
>JAYTVY010000300.1:0-7394 GCA_043743755.1 Bryobacterales bacterium
GTGCCGTTTTCGGGGTTGGTGGCGCTGAGGAGCAGTGTGCCGACGGTTGTGCCGGTCGTGTAGTTGAAGGTGCGAGTTTGAGTGCCAGTCGCGCGGGGCATGGTGACCGTGGCGAGGTGGTTGAGGATGTCATAGGCGTAGGTGGTCGTGAGGGTACCACTGGGCTGGTTGAGCGGATCGGGCTCGCGCACGCTAGTGAGATTGCCGAAAGCGTCCATCGTGAAATTCTTCCATTTTCCGGCGGGGTCGGTTACTTGGGCTGTATTGGCTCCGTAGCTGTAGTAGCTAGTGCTGGTTCCGTCGGCTTCCGTGACGGCGATCGTACGGCCGAGGCCGTCGTAGGAATATTGCTTCCAGTAGACGGTACCGCCAGGGGCATGAGGCATCGAGGTTTTGATCATTTTGCCTAGCGGGTTGCAGCCGCAGGAATCATAAACCGTATCGACGATGGATTTGGTGCCGCCGGAGTCGCCGGTTTCAGTCTTAATCGTGCGGCCGAAGCCGTCCAGGGTGGTTCTGATCCAGTGGCCGTTGGTGGTGGCGGTGCGGGTGGCGGGGGCGGTGTCGTTGTAGGCGTAGGTGGTAGTGGCGCCGTACGGCGAGACGCTGGATTGCGGGCGGGCGATGGAGTCGTAGTTGATGGAGGCGGTGTCGCCGTTGGGACCGGTGGCGGAACTGGGGGCGAGGACGGCGGTCCAGTTCATGGTGCTGGTCAGGTTGATCGTGGTCATCGCGGAGGGGACGGCGTAGTTGGTGGCGCTGCTGACGGTATTGGTGGTGAGCTCGCCATTGACATATCGCTGGGCTACGTTGCCTGCGATGTCGTAGTTGATTGTGACGGTGCCTGAGGGGGTGGTGCTGGAGGTGAGGTTGCCGCGGCAGAGATAGCTGGCGCCGTAGTTCGGGTCGTGCTCGCGGATGCCGGGGGAGTCGGCGGGAATGTTCGATGCGTATTGGTTGGTGACTAGCGTGGTCGTGTTGGTACTGTCGGTCAGGGTGCTCGACAGCAAGCGGTTGAAAATGTAGAGGCTGGAATAGGTACATGCGCCGTTGTCGGTGAGGTATGTATTAGTGTAGGTGCGCGCGGGATTGGTGGGCGGGGTACCGGTGTAGTAATCCCAGAGCTTGATTTGGGTCACGTTGCCGTGGGCGTCCAGGGTCTGAGTGGCTTTCTTGTTCAGGGCGTAGGATTGAGTCGGGTCGAGCGTGGCGATGGTGGTTCCGAGATAGGGATTGCCAGCGGAATCTTGCACCCAGGTGTAGTCGTTGTGGACCTTGGGGACCGAGCCGGGCATTTGGCGATCTTCGTAGGAAATGACCAGGCCGAAGTTGAACTGGCTGGTGTCGGACTGGAAGAACCAGGCCTTCTGTCCTTGCCCGGCGGGATCGGTTATAACGGCCGACGTTCCCGGCGTTGTGCGCGTGATGGGATAAGCGGTCTCGGGTGAGCCGCTGGATTTTACGAGATAGCGGTTTTGCACGTCCCGTTGCTGGATGCTTCCGGTGTAACTGCCGTTGCCGTAGGCCCAGCGCAGGTAGCCGCCGAAGGGGGTGTTCATCTGGGTGAGGTCGCCGGCCGAATCGTATTGGAAGCTCGTGGTCTGGTTGGTTCCGGTTTGTTTGACCGAAGCGAGCGTGGTCCAGGGGCCGTAGCTGGTGGAGTTGAACGGCGATGTCAGGGTCTGGCTGCCGCGAGTGAACGTGTAAGTTTCGGCGGTGCCGATGGTGTTGACGACGGAGGTCAGGTGCGGGATGCCGTCGGTGTTGTAATTCAGGTTGTAGCTTCGATTGGGGCCGCCCGAGCCGTCGGAAACCGCGCGCACGTCTTCCACCTGGACGATACGGGCGCTGGAACCGGCCCAGGGCAGTCCGGTGGCCGCGCCGTAACGCAAGAGGATCTGGTTGCCGTTGGTGTCCTGAAACTGCGTCGGGTAGAGGGTTCCGGCATCTTGCTCCGTGCCCGCCGAGACTGCGCCGAAGACCCAGAACGTTCCGTCTGGGAAATAGAGGCGCTGCGTGCTGGTGTCATAGGCAGCGTAGATGGCTTCTTTTGAGGTCCACACGCCGTTGGTGTTCTGGTCCAGGCGATATTCGGCGCCGCTGGCATCGGTGAAGACGTAGTGATGGACGGTGAGCCAGTCTGAATAGACGGGCAGGATAGAGCCGGCCTGAAGCTTCCAGCCGTAGCCGTAGCCGAGGTCTTGGCCGAGCTGCCATGTGCCGCCGGGATCTTGCCGCCAGTTGCTGGAGTTGTAGCTGAGGCCCAGCCCGAAACCGGAACCGCCTCGGCCAACAGCTTTCACTAGCGGGAGGCGGAAGTTGAGATTACCCGAACGCAGGTCGATCTGCTCCCCAGCCGCTCCCCAGTAAGCACCCGTGGGGCGGACGCCCACTCGCCGAGGGTCGACGCTGCCGGCGGGCGGCGTGGTCACGGTGAAGTTGGTGATGGGGCCCACATTGTAGTGGAAGTCGAAGGCGTAGAGTCCGTACGTGTAGGTGGTGCCGGGCGCAACGGTGGAATCGGTGTAGGTGGGTGCGGAGACATTCGCAATATTCACGCCGTTGCGGAAAACAAAATAGAACGCGACGCCGGTGCCGGTGGCATCGTCCGCTACGCCCTGCCAGGCGAAGTCGACGCGATTGGCGAAGGAAGACGTGGCGATCGATTGGGAGTTTACCGCTTGTGGGCCGACGCGGTCCAGCGGACCAAGATCCGCCTCCGCGATTACATTGCCGGCAGGAGCGCCGATGACGCCGAAGCCACCTTGTCCCGTGGAGATTGCCGTATCGTAAACGATCGCGGCCTCCCGGTTGTCCACATAGACGAACATGTAGTTGCTGAGAGAGATGACGGTGCGCACCGCCATCACGCTGTGGCAGACAATGGTGGAGGCCCACAGCGTTGTCACCGAACCGGCAACACTCTTGTTGACCAGTAGCGTGGCGGTGCAGGCCGCGCCGTTTTGGGAGTACGTGGGGTTCTGGACCTCGACAGCGTAAAACGTCCCAGTGTTGCCGTTCGCGGCGAGGGCGTTGGAAGTAGCGCGCTGGTAGCTCACGTACGTCCCGCCCGATGAGGGAATCGACAGCTTCATCTTGACTTCATAGCTGGTGGTGCCGTCTGGGACCGCGACCTTGGAGATCAAGGAACCGCCGTTGGCATCGCTGGAAGTGTAGCCGGAAGTGCCCGCGGAGCCAACGCCGTTCTGGTACCAGTTGTTCGTATTGATGGTGGCGAGAGCGTCGGTGTAATAGTACTGATAACCGGTTCCGCCCGTGCACGTGATAGACGTGACATTGGCGCCGCCCGACAAGAGATTCGAGGTACCACCGAAATAGATCGTGATGGTGTGCGCTTTGCCATCCTTCAGAGAGCCGGGTGTCGTGATGTTGTAGCCGTGGTAGCCGTTGCCGATGCCAGCATTCAGCAGATCCTGGCGGAAAACATTGGCGGTCGACGACAGCAGCGGTACACCGTTATCGTAAATGTCCACGCTGACCGAATTGTTGGTGCCATCCCAGGCCCAGCCCGCGATGACGGAACAGTTCGTAACGTCCGCAGAGCCGCTGTACGTCTGAGCGCTCAGGGCGGCCGCGCAGGCGATGGCGATCCCGATGAGCCGGTTCATGGAAGCCTCAACCCAAATGTCTGGAAGCTGAAGTCTTTCTTGTGTTTGCGGAACTCGGCCTCGACGTCCTCGCGTTTATCCTGGCCCTTGCGGAACGCCTTGACATTGACGTTGACGTTCAGGTTGGCGTTGATGTCGGCCAGAATGTGCTGAAACGCGGAAGCGTCGCGGGCCACAAACTCGACCAGAGCGAACTGGCCGTCGTCGCTCAGGACGTAAGTGTAGCCGATGATGCCGGTGCGGGAGGCAGGGTTCATCTCCCTGGGCGATGGCGCGTACAGGGGACGCTTGGGCTCGGCCCAGGTGCCTTTTCCGGCGGTCATGGGCGCGACTACATAGAGGCGTTCATAGAGCTGTCGAGTGTCCACCTTGTGCTGGGCGTGGAGGCAGGTGGCGACGGCAAAGAGTATGGCAGCCAAGCGGAGCAGGCGCCCTGAGGAAGTACGGGTGACGTGGACCGCTGGAATAGACATAAGCCTCCTGAAATGCAGAGCACTTCCTTATGCCGGATCAGCGTCCGGAGAGGGGATCCGATATCTAGCGATTATCGGCCCACAGTGGGAGCAGATTATCATGGGCCGCCGAGATGCGTCAATCGTTTTTTTATGCGCTAAAGCAAATTGTTTTTGTCCCGATTAAAATCAATGCCGCTGGAGTTTCGGAACCTGGGTCCTAGCAATGCTCCGAGAGCCACGCACGGGAGGTTGAGTCGGCGTAGAATAGGAACTTACATTTCCCCATCCGGCTCGCTGACGGCTCGTCACGCCCCGCGCGGGGCGTGTCGAAGGTACCGACTTCAAGGCGCGATTGTCATGGCTGGCAGTCAAGACGGGAGGGTCCACGTCGTGATCCCTACGCGTGCGCCCTCTAGCAGGGGAGTCCTCTTAGCGGCATTCATGGCCATTATTAGCTCATTTTTTATTGCGCTGCACATTGCGAAGGATTAAGCGCACTCATACCCGTTTACTCCCGCACTACCCGCCCATCGAAAACGGTTATCATTACCTTCACCTTGTCGATCGCGGCCGGGTCAATCTTGAAGATGTCTTCCGACAGCACCACCACGTCGGCCAGTTTGCCCACCTCAATCGACCCTTTCCATTTATCCGTGAAACTGGCGTAAGCCGAGCCCATGGTGTACGCCCGCACGGCCTCGGCTACCGTAATCTTCTGCTCGGGAACCCAGCCTCCGGGCCGCTTGCCATCCAGGGTCCGGCGCGTGACGGCTCCATGGATGCCCATGATGGGGACCATGGGCGCGACATGCCAGTCCGATCCGAACGCCAGTACCGCGCCGGTGTCCAGCAGCGTGCGGAACGCATAGGTTCCCTTGGCGCGCTCGGGACCGATGCGCTTTTCCGCCCATCGGCCATCGTCGATGGCGTGGTACGGCTGCATGGACGCCACCACGCCGAGTTTGCCGAAGCGCGGGATATCGTCCGCCCGCAAATGCTGCGCGTGCTCAATGCGAAAGCGGCGATCTCGCGGGCCATTGGTCTTCTCCGCCTGCTCGAACATATCCAGAATCAGGTGATTGGCCTTATCGCCGATAGCGTGGACGGCCACCTGGAGTCCGGCGCGGTCGGCGTTCAGGATATTCTGCTGCATCTTGCTCTCGGGAATCATTCCTTCATTGGCGATTCCGCTGGTGTTGGGAGCATCCAGATACGGTTCGAACAACAGCGCCGTAGTCGACCCCAGCGAGCCATCGGCAAACCCCTTCAGCGCGCCAATCTGCAGCTTCGGATTGCCGAACGCCGCCAGCAATCCGACGCGCGCCAGCCGCTCCCAGCCCGACAGCGGCTGATGCCCGGATATACGCACGGTCAACTCGCCATCGCGCAGCAGCTTCTGGTAAACCCGCAGCACTTCGGGCGACGCCGACATGTCCTGGACGCTGGTGACGCCGTTCTCCGCCGCATTCTTCATGGCTGCCTTCACCGCCTCGGCGATCTCGCCGGCGGAAGGATCGGGAATCACGCGGTCTACCGCGCTTTGCGCCGCGTCCTTCAAAACGCCGGTGGGCTCGCCGCGCTCATCGCGTACGATCACGCCGCCCGGAGGATCGGGCGTGTCGCGGGTAACCCCAGCCATCCGCAGCGCCATGGTATTGGCCAGCGACATGTGACCATCCAGCCGGTTGATGAAAACCGGATGGTCGCCGCTCTCCTCGTCGATCAGCTTGCGCGTCGGGAGCGCCGCCGGGGTCCAGTTCTCGTGATCCCAGTCGCCGCCCAGAATCCAGCGGCCTTTGGGCACTTTAGCCGAGTAGGCTTTAATTCGCCGGCTAAACTCGGCTTGGCTGCGGGCATCGCGAAGCTGGACGCGGGTGAGATTCGCGCCGCCGGTATAGAAATGAACATGGGCATCATTGAAGCCAGGTAGCATGCGGCGGCCGGCCAAGTCGATCACCCGAGTTCGGGGACCGGCCCATTTTCGGATCTCAGCGCTGGACCCGACCGCCGCGATGTGCGGCCCCACGATGGCCACGGCTTCGGCCTCCGGCTGGGCTGGATTTACTGTCCAAACCCGCCCATTGACCAGGATCAGGTCGGCTGGCTGTTGCGCGAGGCCCAGCGCGGCCGCCAAGAACCCCAGAAGAATCGTTCTCATGCCGTCTATAGTACTGACTTTGCAACGGTTTGTCTTAGGTTACAATCTAAGGGAATAAAACCTCATCATTGCCGCGTCTCTTAGTGCAGACTAGTGTTAGGGACGATAGCAGGATGCGAAGGCACTTTGGAGGCACCCCGAAAATGGCACGGAAGAACACAAGCAAGCGGACCATCGCCATTGCGGCGGGATCGGTAGCCCTGATCGCGGCCGGAATGCTCTACTCGGCTGAGTTTGACGACCCGCTGGATCCGGCCAATCAGCTAACAGTGGAGCACGCCGAGTGTGTTTTCTTCGGCAAGGACCACGACAAGTTCGTGAAGGCCGGCGGCGGCGCCGCCAGCACGCGTGCCGGCGCGCCCGCGGTTTCCGACCGGTGGGCGCTGAGCAACATCACCGAGCTGGTTGCGGCGAACCTGCCCACGCCTCCCGGGGGCACGCGAACCGGCGATCTGGCCGCGCCCTCCACCAATACGATTGACCGCTACCTCTTCCAGGCCATGGACGATGCCGGCGTGGCGCCCGCGCCGCCCACCACCGATTACGAATTCATTCGCCGCGTCACGCTCGATCTCACCGGCCGCATCCCCACGCCGGATGCCGTCACGGCTTTCGTCAATGACTCCACCTCCGACAAACGCTCTAAATACATAGATTCCTTGCTGGGCACTTCGCAGTGGCTGGACAAGTGGACCATGTACTTCGGCGATTTCCTGAAGAACAACTCGTCGAACACGCAGGTCCAACGCTTCCCGCAGGGCGTGCAGGCTTTCAAGACTTACATCCACGATTCACTGGCTAACAACAAACCGTATGACCAGATGGCGCGCGAATTGATTGCCGCCCAGGGCACGAACAGTTACACTCAGGGCGAACTGAACTGGCTGGTGGGCGGCATCGTCACGGGCGGGCCGCAGCAGGATCTGTGGGATCAGCAGACGGCCAATATAGCCGAATCGTTCCTGGGAATCGCGCATGTGAATTGCCTGCTGTGCCACAACGGCCGCGGCCATTTGGATTCACTCAGCCTGTGGGCTTCGCAGACCACCCGCTATCAGGCCTGGGGACTTTCTTCCTTCATGTCCCGGACGGGCTTTCCGCGGACCACCACCGGCGTGCAAAACGTATACTACTGGGGCGCCGTTACGGACC